>DAOTAI010000014.1:0-24526 GCA_035593865.1 Acidobacteriota bacterium | reverse complement strand
TTCACCAACGACGGTGCGACCGACAACTGCTCTGTCCCTCTCAGCTTCAAGTACACGACAGAGGCACAGCCCTTCGTGACGGGGCAGAACTTGAGCCCCAGCCAGTGGAACAACTACACCGGCTGGAAGGGCATGAAGCTGACCGTCGGGGCCTCGCCGGTCACGGTGACGGAGCTGGGGCGGTGGGTGCTCTCCGGGAACTCGGGGACCCACACGGTCAAGTTGGTCAACTCCAGCGGCGCCGCCGTCGGGTCGGTGTCGGTGGCCACCTCCGGAGCGCCCGCCGGGCAGTTCAAATACGTCGCCCTGGGGTCTCCGGTCACGCTCTCGGCCAGCCAGGTTTACTACCTGGTCAGCCAGGAGACCAGCGGCGGGGACTACTGGTGGGGGTATACCACCACACTGAGTCACACCAGCGTGGCGACGGTCAATAACGCGGTGACCTCGAGCGACGGCGCCTCCTTCACCAACGACGGTGCGACCGACAACTGCTCTGTCCCTCTCAGCTTCAAGTACAACTAGAGCAAAGGCGGTAAAGGCGGGGCCAGAGCTTAAGAATTCAATTTTTGAGAGGCAATTGCAAAAATCCGACGACCCCAACGGGTCGCGTAGCAAAGCTCAGGGTAGGCCGCAAATCCTGGTGGGCGCTAAGCCATACACCGGCAGTAGACCGAGGGCTGCGCAACGCGTACTTCGCCGAACGCGGACTCATCTCACTGGCGGCCCGGTGGGACGACTTGAATCCCCGCTTCCACGCCCCGCAGCAGCTTGCGCTGCCGCTGGGATAATCCAAGGTGGCGGAAAACCACTGGCGCTGGCATAGGCAGATATCACCGACCCCAGCGTCCCGAAGAGCCGTATGTGAGATCCACAAGTACGGTTCTGTGAGAGGGGCGTCGAGCAATCGCCGCCCCTACTCGACTGGGCTTCGCTACGCAACGCCTTCAGCGTTGAAATCCTGAATCAGGGCGACTTTTGCAATTGGCTCTTGATTTTTGATTCCGCTGAAAAACCCCTTTCGGCGGCGGAACCCGAAAAACTCGGCCCTTTTATTTGGCCTACATTGAACGATCGGCCGTCTGGGAGTGATTTCAGTACGGCTATTTCGGGCGGATTTTGCCGCAAACGAGGGTTTTTCAGCGGAATCGATTCTTAAGCTCTGACCCCGTCAACCAGAGCCTCTTACTTTCGGTGTTCGTCCACGCCGAAGCAATACCCCATTTTAGGGGTATTGACAGAGAATTCTCCCAAAGCTCAGGATCAGACTACCGGATCGTCCGGATTTGCGAACCACAATGGCGGTCATCAAGGCCAAGGAGGAGTTTGAATGACTAGTAACTTGCTCAAGCGTGTTCGTTTTTTGGTTTTCTTGGGCGTGTCGGCGTGCTTGTGCATTTCGGCAACGCAGGCGGAAATCAGGTACGTCTCGCCCTCAGGCAGTAACACGACTGGGGACGGCTCCATCGACAACCCGTGGCAAACCATCAACTATGGTTTACAGAACATTGCAGCGGGTGACACCCTGACCATTCGGGGCGGAACCTACGCGGAGAAGATCGGAATCGGCGCCATCCCGTCAGGAACCTCCGAGGACGCCCGCACCGTTCTTCAAAACTACAGCGGGGAGAAGGTCATTATCCAACCCCCCACGGGCACCGGCCCGGGTGTCGTGTTCCTGGGGAGAGAGAAATACGTGACGATCAGGGGCGACGCTCCTTACAACGTTGTTCTCGACGCCGACAACATCGGCGGGGCGGCACTGTACCTGGGGACCGGAAACGCCATAAGTGATTCCGCCACCTACATCCGCATCGAGAATGTGGAGATTAAGAACGCAGTCTCCTCGGGGGTGCTGAGGGGTCATTTGAACGAATTTATCAGTGCATGGGTTCATCACAATGGCAGCGATTCCGGGGACCACGGGATCTATGTCGGAGGCAGCGATAGTCTCATCGAGAATTGTGTGATTAACAACAACGCGGCTTTTGGGATTCACAACTACCATGGACCCGGGAATCAGGGTGGGGTCATGGCCAGTCGCAACATCTACCGGAACAACCGCTGCTACGACAACGCTCGTTCAGGTATCATCATCTCCCACGGCGTCAACAACCAGGTCTATAACAACCTCTGTTATGGCAATGGACATTACGGCATCCTTGTCCAATACGGGAGAGCCACCGACACGGAGGTCTACAATAATACGGCTTATGACAATAGACTCGGAGGAATTGTTGTGGGATCGTCTGCCGGCGAAGGGACGATTGTCAGGAACAATATCGCTTACGGCAACGGCGGCGATCAGTTCTCCGCAGCGGTCGAAGTGACTGAGGATCACAACCTGTTCGGAGTGGATCCGCTTTTTGTGAGCACAGACCCGGCCAACCCTGATTTTATGAAGATCTCGGCTGATTCTCCAGCCAAGGACGCGGGCACGTCCGTTGGTTCTATCGCCACCCTGGTGACTTCCGACTTCTGGTACGACGAGCGGCCGCAGGGAGCGGGGTTGCAGGGTCTCAAAATGCGCGCTAACCCCCCGAACGACGATCACCCGCACGGGATGTGGTACGATATCGGCGCGGACGAGTATGCCGAAATCGATGCGCCCGCCAGCCTGACGGCGACGGTATTGTCCCCGACCCAGGTTGACCTTGCCTGGACTAACGTCGATCGCGAGACGCGTTATCGCCTGGAGAGGCGGACCGGCGACGGCGCTTTCGAGCCGCTTGCCGTCACCACTGCAAACCGTACGTCCTACAGCGACACGGCCGTCGCAGCGGGAACCACCTACAGCTATCGAGTCCGCGCTGAAAGACCGCAGGGTAGCTCGGCTTGGACGGTCTCGAATGTAGTCACGACTTCGTTCTAGCCCTTCACAAACGCGTGATCCGAAACATAGGGATCAGATTGAACCGATCTTGATTAAACCCCCGGGCAGGCCGCACGCTTTGCGGCCTGCAAGGGCGACGCTGGTCCCCCTCGGCCACTCACGTAGAAAAAACTGACGTATGAAAGCCAAACGCTCCCTTGTTATTGCGGGCCTGGCGGTCATGGCCGGAGTTATCATCTTCATGGCTGTCCCCATCTTCTACACCGGTCCGATTCGGTACGGCTCCCAGGACGCGGACGGCGGACAGAGGCAGAGTAAAGACAACCGAGCAGTAAACCACGGTTCAGCATGGTCGCGGGCTTCCAGGATTCTTTCCAATGCCTGGGACGTCGTGCCCGGGCTGGCCGAATTGGCGGCCAGCGTACAGGGGCTCAAGCGAGACTGGGATGATTCGGGCAAGTTGACTGCGCTCTTGCGGGAGTGGAATTACCTTGACGACGAGCGACGCAGAGCGATGGTTCGCGATCTGACCGCTTCCCTGGAAGAACCGGCGATATGCGACTTGCTGACTCGCCTGAATGGTCTTGCGGCCGAAGAGTTGCGCCTTGAATTGCAACGGGCGCTGTTCGAGCGCCTGGCGGAGTTGGATCCTCCCAGGGCCGCCATTCTCGCGGAGGAATTGCTGCAAGCCGAGCAACGGGAAAAGACGTTCTTGCGCATTGCCCAAAGGTGGTGCGGTACGGATCCTGCGGCTGCGACCGACTGGGCGTTGAACCTGGAGCCCAGTCCCGTCAGAGAGGAGATAATCAGATCCATGGCAGAGCGCCTTGTCAGCAAAGTTCCCTCAACGGCAGGCAAATTGATTGCTGCGCTGGACGGACCGGACAGGCGCAACCTGTTGCATAAACTCGCGCTTGAGTGGGGCACGCAGGATTTCGGGACGGCTTTGGCTTGGGCGAGGGAACTGCCCGAAGGAGCTGACAAAGCCCAGTATTTGATGCATCTCGGCTACCAGTGGGAGCGGCAGGACGTGAGGGAGGCCCTACGGTTTGCCGAGGCCCTACCGGAGGGGCAGGATGATCTCGTTGTGTCCTTGGCGACGCGCTGGGTCAAGCGTGACGCCCAAGCCGCTGCTGACTGGGCAGCCTCCTTGCCTGAAGGCTCGCGTCGCGACAAGATAATCGCCAGCTTGACCGCTGCCTGGGCCACCCAGGACCTTGCTGCCGCAAGTCAATTCGTTATGGGCCTGCCGAGCGGGACGGCACAGCAGGAGGCGACAATTTCAGTAATATCGGCCTGGTCGGCTATCGATCCGGTATCTGCCGCGCAGTGGGTAGAGCAACTACCGGACGGCCGGTTGCGCGACTACGCCGCTGAGAATGTCGCTTTCCACTGGTCCCAATCCGATGCGGCACAGGCGGCGGCATGGCTGGCGTGTTTGAAGAACTAGCCGCTTGTGCCAGTCCCGAACTCGGTTTGATTTCTTGGCCTTCATCTGCGCCGTGCGCAAGGCGCGTATCAGCAGGCCGGGGAGTTTGGCTGACTTCACGTCATTAGTCATCCCTTGCATTGCCGGCCCGGTCTTTCAACCGGTTTGCCTATCCTGCCGCCCAGACCCTAATTCTTGATTTATAAAGATTTTCTCTATTGACCAGACACCGATTGAAATATATAACTTGCCCCGTCCGCAAGATGTGAAATGCACGAACATGCTGGAAGCGGACCCTGCGGTCGTGACTAATGCTCAGAACAGAAGAGCAAAGTCGCAACACCACGGAATGAACCGCAGGTTACAAGAAATCGCCTCTTCGAAGACCGGAGGGTTATGCCCGATACTGAAGAGGCCGGCCCACATCGAATTAACGCAGCCAGCCTCCCAAGTCAGGTGAGCCAGTTGGTCTGAGGAGGTTCGTGACGTTTCGACCCCCTGAGAACCCTCACGTCGAGAGAAGCGGAAGAGAACAACGTGGTCCCAAATGAAAGGAGGTATCACGGATGTCTGCAAGGACGTGTGAGTGTCTGTTCCTTTTGGTCGGGTCCAATCCCCTGCCTAATTATCTTGCCGCTCTCATTCTGAAACCGAAAGCTGTCCGCCTTTTTTACAGTCCGGAAACCCGGGCAGTGAAAGACCACCTGGAAGAAAGGCTGAAGGCCGCCTTACCGAATGTGTGCCTCGATGACAAATACATTCATGATGTAACCAGCGCGGAAGAGGTCGCAAAGGCATTTGACGACATTCCTCCTGACGCTCACCTTCACTATTCCGGGGGCACGAAAGTTTTGGCGGCTCATGCACGGATGGCTTTCCGGGAGATCCTTGGCGAAGACGCCCTCGAACGGGCTTCCTATATGGATGAGCGGAAAGGATTGTTACGCTTTGACAGTGGTTGCCATCTGGATTTGTCAGAGCAGAAGCTCGACTTGACCCTCGACTACCTCCTTGCCTTGCACGGGATCAAGCGTCACCAGCCGAGATCACCACAAACGGGAGATCCTACTGAGAGTGATGCCATGAAAATCGCCATCGCTGGTATTCGAAATCCCACTTTTGCAAGAACACTCTATCGTATCCACCGTCTTGAAAACGGTAAACGTGTACCGTTTGACAAAGCCAGCGACGCTTTCTCATCGCTCCACGAAGCGCTGTCCCGAATTCCAAATGCTCCTCAGATCCCGGAAGCTTATTGGAAAGAAGAGGAAACGTTTGAAACATGGTCAGATTTTTGCGAATGGCTGGAGGTGTGGTGCGGCAGCGTGTTACGAAGGATTCTTTCTGAAAACCAGATCGTCGTAGACTTGAACTGCACGCTGGCCAACGGGAGAGAGTGTCAAATCGACGTCGCGGTGGTTCGAGGCCATCGCCTTTATCTGATCTCGTGCACCACTGACACCACGATCGGGATCTGCAAATCCAAACTTTTCGAAGTCGCGATGCGAGCTCGCCAGTTAGGTGGCGACTTGGCCCGCTCCGCCCTAGTGTGCCTGATCGATGGATGTGACTCCAAGGAAACACGTGCCGATAAGCTGCGCAAAGACGTAGCCGCTCTCTGGGATGCGCCAAACACCCCAGAAGTCTTCGGTCGCGATGACTTGATGGAATGGGTGGGTGTCAAAGGCAATCAACCTTTGCAATCACTCGAAAGCTGGCTCGATTCATAGGGGGGATTATGCCTTGTCTGACGGCAATCGATGTTCTGGGGGTGCAACGGTTCGTGTTTTTCTCCAACCGGCTTCGGGACGTATTGGCGGGATCGTACCTGGTCCACTGGAGCACCTCGGAAGAAGGAGCATTGAGGGAGGTGGATACCGCGAAAGAAATCCTGCTGGCAGGCGGGGGAAACGCCCTTGTAGAGACCAGGTCCAGAGCAGACGCTTTGCAGTTTGCGGCCCGATATACCCGCATCCTGCATGACAGGGCTCCCGGCCTGCGTGTCGCAGTGGTCCACAAAGAGTTCGAGTCCGGCAATCTCGCCGAAGCCCTGAACGAGATCCAGATCGAACTCGCCCGAGCGAAAGCACAGCCAATTCCGTCTGTTCCCCTGCTTGGGCTGTCGGTGACCGCCTCTTGCCGTGAAACTGGTCTCCCGGCCACGGGATTTGATCGGCGTGAATCGACGGTACCGCTTTCCAAGCTGATATTGAGACGCCGGGAACAGGAGAACCAAGCAAAAAGCCACTGGCACGCCTACCTGGATTGCTGGGATGATTTCGAGTTTCCGTTGGACTTTGATGATCTTGGCCGAACCGTCGCCGATACCAGCTTCATGGGCGTGGTGCACATCGACGGAAACGGCGTCGGCGCCAAGATCAGGGAGTGGCACAAAAAGCTGGAAGATGCACATTCTCCTGATGAGGTGGTCCGTCAAGAATGCCGCGAGTGGTCCCACGCCATTGACCAACTTGGGAGGGAAGCATTGCAGGCTGTCGTTCAACGTCTTTGCGAACGGATCAAGGACGATGAGGATGATACGGGGGAGAAAGTAAAAAAGGTCACAGGCAGACCTGCGCGACTGAATTTCAAACTAAAGAGAACCCGGAACAGTAACCGCTGGTTCCTTCCCCTTCGGCCGATTTTGCTTGGCGGGGACGACTTGACGTTTGTTTGCGACGGCCGTATTGCGCTGGACCTTGCCCAGACTGCTCTCGAGGTTTTTGCTTCCAGCAATATCCCCCATCTCGGCAATGTCACCGCCTGCGCTGGCGTGGCCATTGTCAAGGTGCATTGGCCGTTTGCCCGGGCGTACGAACTGGCAGCAAAGCTGTGTGTTTCGGCCAAACGGATGGTGAGGGCGAAAAAGCAGGAAAGTTGTGCCTTGGACTGGCATATCGGCACCTGCCGCCCGGGTGAAGCGGTGGAAGAGCTCAGAAGGAGGAATTATCAGACGTACGGCGGCTACAAGTTGACGTGTCGCCCTTACATGTTGGATTCGGGAAAAAACGAGGAAGAGACGTGGAAATGGCTGTCCGGCACGCTCTTGGACGACAGAGTGACGGGCTTGAGGCAAGGAGCCTGGTCGAGAAGACGCAACAAGGTGAAGGCCCTTTCAGGGCTGGCGCGGGAGGGGCCAGACAGCGTGAGCGCTGCCTTGGAAGCGTGGAGAGTCTTGGACAAAAAGCTTCAGCTTCCACCACTAATTGCAAATGTCGGTTTTTCAGCTGGGCGTACTCCACTTATCGACGCTTTGGAGTTGCTCGATCTTCATTTGGTGTTGGAGGGGACCTGAGAGTAAGGGGAGAAGGGAGGAAGGAACGTCATGAGCCCGAATCAGTTCATTCAAATTAAGCTTCTCTCTGACGCCACCTTCAGCCGGGGAGAAGGGACGGCCGGAGTGGTGGACGTGGAGGTCGAGCATGATGAATGGGGGTTGCCATACTTGGGTGGCAAAACCATTCGTGGTCTTTTGCGCGATTCCTGGCTCTCCATGAGACATTGCTTCCCGGATTTAGCTCAACCATCCAAGCGCGTCTTCGGTCCCGAAGCCGATTTTGGCGAGTGCTCGATTCTGCACATCGGCGACGCCGTCGTGGACGACCGGGTCAAGGACTGGATCAGGGCGGCGCAAGTTCGAAATCACTATCCCGTTTCCTGGACAGCCGTTCTGGAAGCCTTGACCGATATCCGGCACCAGACTTCGGAGGAGCGGTTGACCGGGGCGCCGGCCCGCGACACTTTGCGGGCAATTAGGGTAATTGTCCGCGGCCTGGTTTTGCGAGCGCCTCTTTATTGGCTGGTCGAGCCCGGCGCCGCAGAGATTCGCTGTCTGTCCCTGGCGCTTCTAGGTACCCGGCACGCAGGATTGGGCCGAAACCGTGGCCGGGGACATATCCGCATGACTCTTGATGGAGATCTTGAAAAAACTCGGAATGCGGCGAAAGGAGGTGGGGCTTGACCTGCTATCGGTATCTGCCCTACACCCTGACCTTGGAATCCCCAGCGATAGTCACCTCCTGGGGAGGTGATCCGAACATGACCTCGACGCAACCTTTTATCCCAGGATCGGCAGTGCGCGGGGCTGCTGCCTTAGCCCTAGGCGATCCGGGCACGGATAGAGTGAGGCAAAAGGAATTTCGGGATCTGATTCTGGGTAGCACCGTTCGGTATTTGAACGCTTATCCTTCTTTCGATGGCCGTAGATCCATCCCCGTCCCTCTGTCTTTGCAGCGGAACGAAAACGAAGCGACAGACGACGGTGGTTCAGTCGAGGTCGTTGATCTTGCGGCATTTGATGGCACCACTGGAGAGGCCAACCAGTCGTTGAAACCGCTCGGGTATGGGTTCCTCACCCTCGGTGCTGCGCGTCCAGCGTTACTTCAACCCAAAATCAGCGCTCGCTTTCATCATCAACGCGACCGCGAAAAAGGACGGGCGTGGAAAGACCAGGACGAGGTCACCCATGGGGCGGTTTTTACGCTTGAGTCCCTGGATGCCGGTCAAGCTTTCCAAGGTTTGATCCAAGTGCGCGCCGAGACCGAGGACCAACTGGATCAGATCGAAAGCCGCGTCAAGTCCCTGTTGAAGGGCCCCATCCTGGTTGGTCGTTCGCGAAGAGGAGGATATGGCGGCAAGGGAGTGATCAAATGGGAGGACAGCCGAGATCGGGAAGTTCAGGGGGTGGGCCGGGAAGGGTTGCGGCCGGTGACCAGTGATATAAAAGAAGGCGACTGGTTCCGCTTGCTACTCGCCTCCGCCTGCATTGCACGTGATGGCAATACCGGCCAGATCGATCCGAAAGGGTTGCCCGAGTTAATTCAAAGCTGCTTGGGAGGCCGGGCCAAAGTGATGCGAGCAAGGTGGTCTTTTGAACCGGTGGGTGGATTCAACCGCAAATGGAAGCTCGAGCTTCCGCAGGTTTTGGGCGTTTCGGCGGGGTCGGTTTTCCTGCTCGAGGTCCGTCAGGATATCCCGCTGCGCGACCTCTTAGCTATCGAACATGAGGGATTGGGTGAACGCAGGGAAGAGGGCTATGGCCGAGTCGTGTTTCTTGACAAACCGGTTACCCCCATCCGCTTGCATGTTTCAATAGAAAAACCCGGCACGTCGTTAAACGGCTCTCGAGTTCCGGAACTGGTTTCTGAGATTGAGGCAAGGATCATTTGGGCCCAAGCCGTCAAGAAAGTTGAAGAGCGCGCGGCGAGGATCGCTGAGTCCTTTGGGGATAAGTTGCCGAGCAACAGCCTGATTGGCCGGTTGCGTACCCCCCTACGCGGTGCGCCGGAAGAGGCGATCAAGACTTTGAAACGGTTGTTGAGCGCCCCAAGCGACGCTGAGCGCTTAAAGCGGCCTGCCATGGAGCAGCTGGAGCAATGTCGCGGACGCAACGGTCAAAATTTAGCCGAGTGGATACTCGAAGCGACTCAGCAGGACCGAGTTCTGTCAGAGATCAAATTGGACGTCCTAGCCCAGCGATTCCATATCGTCAGGAAAGAATCAGCCAGGCAGGCTTTGAACGAAAGATCACATGAACTCTCGGTCCAACTTATCGACGCGGTTTTGGCTACGTTGGCCATTCGCAACAAAACGAAGGAGGCCGGGGATGAACGATGAATTGACCCAAGTGGCTGATGGCGGCGGTGTTCGGTCCATGACGGCCCGATGGGTTATCACCGGAGAAATGTGCCTCCAGACGGCGGCGCACTTTGGAGGCGCAGGCGACTCTGCAGTAGACATGGCGATTTTGCGTGATCCCAAGGATGGTGTGCCACTGCTTCCCGGCACCTCGCTGGCGGGCGCATTGCGGAGTCACTTGGCGGATGTTTTGGGAGGATACCTGTCGCCGGAATGCCCCGAGGTGACAGCTCTTTTCGGAGGGGTTCGGAGCGACGACGCAGGGTCTCAGAGCCCCCTGATCGTTTTCGATTCCCTTGGCAGGTTGCCTCGTGGGGCGGCGGCCTTGGACATCCGCGACGGGGTGGCCATCGACCCTGCTACCGGCACGGCCGAGGCCCACAAGAAGTTCGACTTCGAGATTTTACCGGCCGGAACATGTTTTCCCCTGCGATTGGAGCTCATCGTGGGGAATACTGAACAGGAGGAGCATCTGGTCGGTCTCCTGGTGGCTGCTTTGAATGGTCTTGCGGACGGCGAGATTTCCATTGGAATGCGGCGTTCCCGGGGGCTTGGGGTAGTGAAGGTCGACCGATGGAAGGTCCTACGCCATCATCTTGCTGCGGGCAAAGGCTGGCTCGCCTGGTTGCTCTCGGATCACGAGAAACCCATTGGCGACGACGTGCCTGGTTACGATTCAGTCAAGGAGGCGATCCAGGCCGCCTGTCCATCCCTTGAAATAAATGAATTGGAGGACAAACGTCGGCGTTTGCTCGTGGACCTTGAGCTTGAACTGGTTGGAGACCTTTTGGTTCGCAGTCCCGGAACCGACGCCGGCGCGCCGGATGTGGTGCATCTTCACAGTGCTGGAAGGCCGGTGCTCCCGGGCACAGGCTTGGCAGGAGCGCTGCGCGCCCAGGCACTTAGGATTGCCCGCCTCGTCAGGGAAAGCTGCGACGGAGAACTGTGGGTTGATCAGCTTTTCGGACCGCGGCTCGAAGAAAACGACGACAGTCTCCAGGGCGAAAATGCCATAGCTTCCAGATTGCGGATCTCGGAATCGTTCATAGAAAACGGCGAGGCGCGCAGACAAGTGCGAATTGCCATCGACCGCTTCACTGGCGGGGTAGTGCCAGGCGCACTTTTCGATGAACAGGTGCATAGGGGTGGAAAACTTCAAGTGCGGCTGGAACTGCGCAACCCGGACGATCCCGAAATCGGGTTGCTGCTCTTTCTTCTTAAAGATCTGATTTCGGGGGAAATTCCGGTAGGTGGCGCCTCTTCAGTGGGCCGAGGAATCCTGCACGGTACAGCAGAAGTTCGGCTGCCTGAAGGAAAAGTTTACGGAGTTGCCGAGGATCTGGGAGTGAGCGAAGAAGCCCGGAGGATCTTCGATAGCAAGATAAGAGCCTTTAGTGAGGCTAAACCGTTGACAGCGGGGGAGGCACAATCATGAGCCGGCTCAAAGGATGCACCATTGAACCGCTGAGTCCTGAAGCCTGCGAGCAGATTCTCGGTTGGGTCGCCGGCGGCGCTCAAATGCCCGAAAGCCACGACGGTCTGAGGTGGTTGCTGGCACACTGCTATGACGGTGTGACTTGGGGGAAACGCGAAAACTCTCACTGGCGGCTGTCTTCGACGTCGTTTCCGGACCTCTGCCCGATCGTTTCCAAGGACAATCTCCTCGAAATGCGACTCTTTGGAGAGGAGGGGGAAATCATGATCTGGCGGAGCGAAAAAGGATTCTTGGGACGGCGCCTGGCGGATCAACAGGAACAAATTGATGAGGCGATCCGGCCCGAAGACGAAATCCGCATCCTGTTGGGAGACCGCCTCGTACCAGATCTGCCAAATCCCCGGGACGGTTTCTCCCGTGTCGCAACGGCCGGTGGAACCCAACAGGCCGTGCCGGTGGAGTGCACAAAAGACGACTTCTGTGGTGGACGCTGGCCGCTTTGCCTCACGGTGCGCCACTACTTCGAAGAAAATCCTGAAACAGGCGCGGTCCGCGTGGCCGCCACCCGCCTCGTTAACGTTTTCAAAGTCGACGTTTCAAGGAGGTGTACTGATGCCTCTTGAACGGGGAAAACTGGTACTCAGTAAAAAAGGAAAACCCCAAATCGAGATAGAAGGGAAGCGCTTCAACCCGGCCCAAACTGAATTGAGCCCATCCATTCTGTCGCGGTTGAAGGAACTGAACGGCGCGGAAGTGGAGTTTGAATGGGAAGGGGGACAGCCAAAAAGGATCCGCGAGGTGAGATCGCAGTTCACACCGGGGTACAGTGCTGTCGCGTCCCGTGCCGGTCATACCAAGACATTCGATCAGAGAAAGGCCCCGCCTGGAAGAACAGCCCGCCGTGGTGAATTCCATAATCCGTACAACTTCATTCCTGCGCTGCCTCGCAAGAGAGAAGACCCCGACTTGGGTGATCACGAGCCCGTAGCGCAGGATCGGTTTGACCCCGATCGTATCACCGGACGTATCCGTGTCGAAATGGAAGCGGCCACGCCGCTCCTCGTCCCCGATCCCAATACTTGCCGAGAAGACGAGCGGGGACACAAAACATTTGCGCTACTGTTAGACAGGAACAACAAGCCTCTTCTGCCTTCTTCCAGCGTACGAGGAATGCTGCGCTCGGCTTACGAGGCTGTGACCAACTCACGACTGGGGCGCTTCCCCGAGAAAGAACACGACAAGCCGCTTGCGTATCGTATGGTGGCGACGGAGGGACTCCGACTCATTCCCGCCCGGATCCAAGATGGAAAAATCCATCTGATGTGCGGAACATCCAAGGTATCGAACGATGGTTTCCCCGAAGGTCCGCAGTATGCGGCCTGGCTGCCCCGATACAGTGGAAGCGATAAGAATACGAGTCGGGCACTCACCTATCCCGATGGCGGCCTTCCTCAACATGGCGACGAGGTGGAGTGCCAGGTCGAGCTAATCCAGCATTGTAGATGGGACCAGCAAAAGGAAACGCACGTTGCAGATTTTCAGTATTGGCGCGTGCAGGCAATTGCTAGAGCAGGTAACGTGCTTCCGAGTGTTAGTCCTGCTGAAGCTGGTAGCCGGAGACCTGGCCGATCATGGCATCAACCGACAGGTGAGACACGCAACATCCACGGTTGGGTCTGCATCACCAATGCCAACATCAACCGCAAGTACCACGAAAGGGTTTTCTTCCGCGAGGGGACTCCTCCGGGGCCTTTCCCACTGACCGACACAATTCGAAAGCAATGGGTGCATTTGATCGAGAACTACCAACGAATACATGAAGAAGACCTAAACAAGCGGCAGAAGAGGAGCCAGGAGCCGGATCAATACCTCGGTCCCGAGCCTGGCCAGACCGCTTGGTCTCGTCACGTGTACAGGAAAGAGGACCGCGAACTCGAGGACGGTACTCTCTGCTACGCCCTT
This sequence comes from Acidobacteriota bacterium, assembly GCA_035593865.1. GTDB lineage: Bacteria > Acidobacteriota > UBA6911 > RPQK01 > RPQK01 > RPQK01. The sequence continues at coordinate 11,233 of DAOTAI010000014.1, read as the reverse complement.
CTCAGAAACGACAACTCGGCTGTCGAAGCCCTGTTTCCCGTTATGATAGCCCGAAGACTCTACCCGGCCACGCCATGGGATTTGTTGCACGAGTCTCTTCGACCCGCTTCAACCATCTTGGATCTCTCCCCTGCCGATCGAGTTTTTGGATGGGTCAAAGGCGATTCCGACAGCCAAGGGGAAGAGCGAAGGACACCAACAGCGGCAAGAGGATTATTGCGCATCGGACCAGTGACTTGTGACTCATCTCCTGAGGAAGCTGTAGAAACGTTTTTGGGAGCCGGACTGCCATTGGCCATTTTGGCGGCTCCCAAACTCCAGCAAGGGAGGTTTTACGTCGCCGCATACTGTCAAGGTGAGGCTCAGCCCGATGGGCTCTCCAAGGTTGACGCCGGCTATAGCAGCGGTAAGGGCCTCCGGGGTCGCAAAGTGTATCCGCACCACCGAAGCTTGCCCGAAGACCATTGGGTCAATCCTTTGGAAGACCGAACTCAAAATGAACAAGGTCCGTGGCAGGAGTACCGACGCCCCAGAAAAGACGAGCGTGAGCAGCGCGACGACCAGAATCGTTCCTTCCTTGGCTGGATTAAACCGGGAGCGCGGTTCCGGTTCGACATCCACGTAACCAATCTGTCCGAAGTGGAATTGGGGGCCTTATTGTATTTACTGAAGCTGCCCGAGGGTCATTATCACCGCTTTGGCGGCGGCAAGCCCCTAGGCTTCGGGAGCGTACGCTTGTCAGTCGCTGAATCCGAGCTGAGGACTGGGGAGGTTCTGCGGGAGAGGTATCGTGCTTGGTCTATTCGGCAGAGCGCCGAAGATATTTGTGAAAACGCCTTGGCAGCTTTCAAGCAGGCAGTATTTCGCGCATATGGTCCAGCCACTGGGGCCAAGTCTTTCGAACAAGTGCCTTTTATCCGAGCATTTCTGAAGACCTGTACTGGATTTGAGGACGGGCTGCTGGTTCATTACCCTCGCGTTACAAGAAAACCCAGCCCGGACGGAGAATCTTTCAAGTGGTTTGTGGCCAATGAGAAAAAAGGTTCCAATACTCGACGTGCCCTTCCCAATCTTGTTAACGACGCAGGCTTGCCTATATTCCCGGACCCAACGAGACGTGGAGAAAGGAGGCGTTGATGTCCCGTCATATCCTGTGCACCGTGGGAACGTCATTGTTAACGAATCGCGACGATCGCCCTTGGGCCAGCTGGAACGGGCAATGTGGTGATCCCCTGCCCGCCGAAGAGCAGGTTGATCGCTGGCTCAAGCAGGCCGATGTGGCTGTGGCCAGCGCCGAGACGAACACTTTGGCGCGACTTGACCTTGCTGCAACAGACGTCCTCGTATTACTGCATTCCGATACCGCGGAAGGCCGCTTCTGCGCCGAGCGGCTCAACTGTTTTTACAGCACCCAGGTCCGAGAAGTGCAGCTGATGCAAATTGGTAAGCTCGGCTATGGGGCTTCTCACTTTACCTCCGGGCTTAAGGCGCTGGTAGATATGACGATTCGCGAGGTTAATCGAGCCCGCGCGGCGGGAGGTCAAATCGTCTTCTGTGCCACGGGCGGATTCAAGGCAGAAATCGCCTTCCTGAACCTCATCGGAGCTCTTCTGGGGATCGAGGTTGTTTACATTCACGAACTGCATCGGGAATTGGTCCGTCTCCCTCGCCTGCCACTGACTTGGGATGCAGAATTCGTCGCCAATCACCGTGATTTTTTCCAGTGGATCGACGATGAGCCGAGGAAAAGTATCGAGGTGGAATCCTGGCTGAAAGGGCGTCCGGAACTCAGGCCCTTGGTGGAGGACGGTAGCGACGGATACACGTATCTTTCCGCAGCCGGGGACCTGCTCTACAAGGTGGCCCAGTCGCGTCTTTCCATGGGCCGAGTGGTAAGCTGGCCGGAACCGGTGCCCACGCCGCCCCGGGAAAAGAACCACGTTTCGTCGGTGGAACACCATCGGGCGGTCGGTTGGGACCGCTTCGTGGAAAGGCTCTGTGCCATAGATTGTGTCGCCTCGGTTCGATACGACGCGCAAGCATTGGGCTCAAGGGCAAAGATACTGGATGCGGCCAACGGGGTTATTGGCATCTGCTACGGCAGTGGAGGAAAAGAGTTGCCCCTGCGAGTAGAGACCACGGCCCGCGGCGAGGCGCAGACCAATCTTGTCTTCGACTACCTGAAGACGCTGAAATAGCAGAGTTTCGAAGATCTCGGAGCGTGATCACAAGTTCTCCGCAGCCACACACGGAATTCAGGTCTGCGCTCCGATGCACAGGCCAAGTCCCGCGTAACGGCCCGCGCCAACGATGACCGGGCCGCGGACCGGTTCCGAAAACTCGATAATGGCATGTGTCAACACGCGCCGGCTGAGAAATCCCGGCAGCGCCCAGCCGGTCCTTTCCGGAGCTTTTCCCCAAGGATGGGCTGAAGGCACCCCCTTGATGGCGGCATGCCTGTAGACGCTCACCGCTCGCGGCACGGGCAAGCCGATGTTCTGGCAGGCGGAGGCGACAATGGCCACGATTTTAGCATGACGCTCGACCGGGTTCTTCGCCTTCGGAAATTTATCGCGCACGATGGGAGTGACGGATGCCCAACGCCGCGCAGGTTGCGTGTATCTCCGTAGCTGCAGTTTCGTGTCCGCCACCGGGACGCGGCGGATCGACCAGACGCCCAGCTTGCCGAGCTCCAGCTCGGTGACTGCGTTAAGCAGTCGGTCAAACGTCCGCCACCGTATCGTCCGCCCGGAAGGATCATCCGGCGAGTCGTGCTCCATGTTTTGCCGCTCCCCGTCGGTCTCGCGCGGGAAGACAATGGCAATTCCCAGGAGTCGGCCTTCAGAGCACGGGGAGCCGACGTCGGCCAAGGGAACAACGGCCATGTGCGGGTAACTCACCGGTGTGCCGTCCGGGTAATGTCCGGAGATGAGCGCGGGCACCGCCAGGCGAGCCTTGCCATACCAGCTCATCAAGGCTTCCCGGAAGCGGCGCGTGACGATGGCGATAGTGAGCAAATCCGGGCTCTGGCCCGCGTTGCCTTCGAAGACGATCCATTGGTCTGAAAACACGCTTTGCGGCAATGCTCGCGGACCCGCGCCTGGCCGAGAACCATCCTCGAGTTTTCTTGGTCTGCCAGAATGGACACGGCGGTCCGGGGCTTGCTCCTGCTGATGAATGTACGTCGATGCGTTCGAGACAAACCGACAGCGAACCTGCGTTGCCTGACCTGCGAGATAACTGGTGTCCTGCGCGAGCGCCTGGAGGGCGTCCAGCGTCTCTTTCTCGGGCTCGACCCGCCGCGTCAAGCGTACGACGGGTCGCTGGAGCAGGGGAGGCATAGATGAACGCGATTGGCTGCGGCGCTGTTTCGGGACTGCTTCGTCGTGCCCTCGCGGACTCTTGGGCGGAATCGGCACCGTTCCGCCGCACTCAGGCTCGGCATCGCCAACTTCGATCAAACGCAAAGGTTGCTGCTTCAGCCATTCAAACGCTGCCTTCTGTTGCGCTTGTTCGCCTCGCGTCACCCAGGTTTCCACCAACGCTGAAAATACACGATTCGGATGCGCTGTCCAGTCCGGCTCTTCCGCGGGTTGCTTCCCCGACAGCCCGTTCAGGAATTCAATTTCCAACGTCAGCATTGGCCAAGCTCCCCTCGCCCCCCAACGCTACCACATCTGAGCAAGCCCAGCTCATGGAAATAGGTAGACTGTCCCCATTTCTTGCACCATCGCGTTGCGGTGATAAGCACCACGAGCGCCGCGATTCGAACGCCCTGAGAGGCAATGGGATGTTTCATACGCTTTCGCACCTCGGTTCCGCCATCAGTCTGCAGCACCCTTGTCGCGAAAGCCAAGCGAATTCGATCAGCCGGCCCTCAGTAAATGTGTTTTGCGCCAGTCAGATGGCACGACTGGACGCCGATACACAGCACACTACAGGCATTGCTCGAAAATCAGCACTCGGTTGAAGTCCTCGACGAGCACATCTTTCCGGGCAAACAAGCGGCGCCCATTGATCGTAGTGCTGGAGTGCAGGTATCTTGAGGCATCGTTCAAGGCCGATTTAAGGAGTTGTGTGGAAACAGGCGCCGGGGGTAAACAATGAAATTCGCCGTTATTTCTCAGTTCGCTCAAATATTTGTACTGGCTGCGGTTGTCGGATCTGTCTCGGCTGCGACAGAGGCGGCGGAAGCATCAGGGCATTCGGCGATGAAGGTTTCCCAAGCCAGCATTGAAGAGTCAACATCACAAAGCGACGCCAGGCTTCTGGCTTTCGCCGACTCTCTATCCAGCAATTTGTCACAGGCCCCCGAGCCGGGCGGGATTGTTGAGCTGCCCGTCGACGTGGTCCGGGACAAGATACGTGGCGGGTTGCTTGGCCAGATTCTGGGTAATCTGAACGGCCTCAAACATGAATTTGAATATATAGCCGAGCCGGGCAACGTGACGGAGTATACCCCGGCCCTTCCGAACGGCGCCTTTACCGACGACGATACCGACATCGAGTGGGTGTACGTCCTGGCGATGCAGCAGAGAGGCGTCACGCTAATCCCCGCCCCCGAGATACAGGCGCTCTGGCAGGCACACATCAATCGCCGGATATGGTCCGCCAACCAGTATGCCCGGCAGCTCATGGACTTGGGGATGACGCCTCCGCTGACCGGGGACATTCTCTTTAACCCTTTTGCCGACTTCAACATTGCCGGCCAGTTTGTAGGTGATATGTGGGGTCTGCTCGCCCCCGGCATGCCGCAGACCGCCGCCCGCATCGGCGTGAACTACACCCGCGCAACAGTCTGCGGAGAGCCTCTGCAAACGACACAGATGATCGGTGCGATGATTGCCACTGCTTTCCTGACGGACAACGTCGAGAGAATCCTTGACGCCGGCACGGCGGCACTCGACCCGGCTAGCGTCATCCGCAAGATCATAGCTGACGTGCGCTCCTGGCATCGGCAATATCCGGACGACTGGCGCACCGTCCGGCGTCTTATTAAAGAGAAATACAGCCGATTCGGCGGCGCTCTGCGCGACAGGAACGGATTCGAATTGAACACGGCGTCCATTGTCGCCGCTCTGCTCTACGGCCAGGGTGATTTCATCAAGACCGCCATAGCCGCGTTTAATTTCGGTTGGGACGCCGACTGTAACGCTGCTACAGCCCTCACGGTCATCGGTGTCACCAAGGGAGCGCGCTGGATGCAGGCACAGGGGTGGAACATCAAGGATGTCTACGCTAACCAACGCCGCGACAATATGCCTCTGGACGAAACCATTACCTCATTTGGCGATCGGTTGATCGCCTTGGCTGAACGCGTCATTGCTGAACAAGGCGGCGAGAAGACGGTCAAGGACGGCAAGGCTGTTTTTCGGATTCGCACCGAACCGGCCGCCAACATCGAGCCGTTGCCTGATCCGGCTTCGAAGGCCGTGCTGGTGGAGAAAATGAAGGACGAGATCGAAGAGCTTCTTCTCCGCGGCCAGAACCCCCAGGATCGCGCCCGGGCCACCTACCAGGCCATCTGCCTTGGGATCGGAGAGACGCTGCGCACGAAACACCCGGACAGCTGGAACAAAGGGCTGGAAGCGCTGGCCGGCTATCCGAAGGTCATCGGAGTGCTCTTCTTTGAGTCGGACATTCCGACCGGCGAACAACTGCGCAACTACGCCCGTCGCGCCGGCCTCAAGGACCCGGCCGAGAGAATCATCATTTGGACAGACCCTAAGCGCACGACGATTGAGTGACGTGTTTCTTTGTCCGTTGGTCTGTGGCAGGACAAAGTAGCGGGCCGAATGGAGAATGTACGAATGCCGGTCTGCGCGGAGCCGGGGACGGCCGGAGAGCACGGCGGTTGAGTACCGCGTTCTTCAGCGGAGCATCGGAACCCCGGTGGTTGAGTGATCGCGTTTTGTACGAATCGTATCGAAACGCGTGCTCTCCCGGCCCGCGGTCGAGGGGAGGCGAAGGCGGAAAGGCGCAGTCTGTTGCACCAACTGACCTCGCAGTGGAGCGGCCAGGATTTGGGGGCGGGCCATCCACGTCTTCTCACCTTAGCCGGTCTTGGCGTAGGCGAGTGTTCTGCGAACGAACCGTCTGAAAACCGTGCGCAGGCGTCCGTTACTGTCGGGAATCGCCTCCTTTGCCGTTCGCGGTAACGAAACTCGAGGAAACCATTCAACCACGCGATCTTCAAGAGGAAGAGCATCAAGGAGACCATCTGCGACTTCAAAGAACCTGAGACCCAGTTTAACGGGTATCTTGCGGCCGTCCTTTAGCAGGTACGGGGACCCCAGTCGTTCTTGAACTATGCACATCGGAGCACCCAACGGCAAGGACTGAATGTCCTCCGTTCGGACGTTCAGCCTTTCGCACTGCAGATAATCGACGAGTGCAAGATTCGGGATGTGGCGCCTGATGTTCCGTTCTATGTAATAGTAATGACCTTTTTCGGTTCTGCAAATCCGTCCAGCTAGTGGATGGGGGGCAGTGTCGGAGAACGAGGACTGCTTATGCTGCTTGATGTACTGTTCAATCCGCCATTTCTCTTTTTCAATGCCCAAGGTCTTCTCGCTGAAGTTGGCGTTCAAAATCCGGTTCAACGTGTGTCCAAAGTCGATCGCAACACAGTTGAGATGTCGAGCAATACGTGAACAGAGTACGACGGCTGGCACTCCTGCTGAAGCGAGAAGTACGTCAAATTTCTCACGATTCTCGGTTAGGAATTCGACAGTTTGCTCTATCTCCTCAGCACCTTCCAGACCGCAATGGACGGAAACATCAAAGCCAATTCTCGATCCCGATCTGAGAAGAGCTTCAGCCATTCGACCCACAACCGCTACCCGCTTCCCTTTCAAGAGTTTGTATAACGGTGGGTCAGGGTTCTCCACTACACCCGTATCTCGATTCAAGCCTGCCAATTCCCAATTGACATATGCTGAGCACAAGCTTTTCGGATATGTATGGAAATGATTGAACAACAATTCCAATAAGTCAGCGCAATGAAACACATCGCGATTAGGCGAAAGCCCAACGATATCCGCTTGGCGCACTGCAGTTATAAGCTGTTCTCGGAACTCGTGATTAGGAAGGTGTACGCCCGAGTAATCCGTGTTGAAAGCGTTGACTTGGTAAATTCCCTGGTTCAGGACGATTGCTTCACCGCTGCCCAGCCGAACCAGTGAACACCCGCGCTTCTCTTTCAGCGCAGCCCCTAGCCTTGCAACGACCTCTGTCAAAGGAAGAAAACGGTTCTCAAACCGTTCAAGCGGCGACCGAGGATAGAGGGGTTTCATGGCCCTCACCGGCTCGAGTTTATCCGTGACACAGATAGGTTCGCCGTCCTGCAGCGCATCAAGCTCCGATTCGGTGACCACAGTTATGCCTCGCAAACGCCGAATTCGCTGCTGATCACCTGTCAGCAGATGCTTGTGTCCCGCCACCACCAGGTAGACGCTAGGCCCGGAGGTGCGAACAAAGAAGATAGTCTCGCCCCATCGGTACGAACGTACTTGATTGAGCGGAATCCGGCACTCTTGGCGTGTATGCTTCAGCAATCTGAATGCTTCATGGGTAGCGATCGGATACATCGTTCCGTTGCGGTAAAGAAACTTTTCGGGTCCATCGGTGCACACTATTTGGTCTTCGCCAGGAGGATTTGTGGGATTGCAGATCTCGCCGGTCGCCGCATAATGCTGACCTTCGAGCGAACGCCGGTTTTCGACGTTCTGGGTCCCAAAATCGATTCGATTGGACAAGAAGGAGCGATGCCCTTCATGGAAGATGAAAGTATCGGCTGCGCAGATCAATCGCCGGCCGGAGGCACGAATGCGAGAACAAAGATCACGGTCCTCCGCTGTTCCGATAGCAAACTTCTCGTCGAACCCTCCGAATTGATCGAGCCAATCCTTTCTAACAAGCAACGCATAACCTGACAAACTGTCGACATCATACCAACGATAGGGATCGCTGAAGTTGTAGTGCCGTGCAAAGTCGATCACAGCGGTTGGAGTCAGCGAAGGTAAAAAAATGCCGCCTTGAATTCCGCTCGCGTGATTCGAAACCGGTCCCACTGCTGCGACATCGGGAGCGGAATGCAATGCGGCACGCAGGTTACCGAGCCAGTTCGGGGTCACGAGAGTATCCGAGTTTAGAAACATAATTTCTCGCGCTGCCGCGTGTCGCAGTCCCACGTTGTTGCCGCCGGCAAAACCTTTGTTGGTTCCGTTGAGGATCACCTTAACACCCGGAATTTCACCCAGGCTCTCGACATACCTCCGCGTCTCGTCGGCAGATCCGTTGTCCACTATCACCAATTCGTACGGGACATCGGTGAAGTCGAATATGCTTTCGACACACCGTTTTACCGAATCCAATGCGTTGAATGTGAGAATGATAATGCTGACTTCAGGAGCCGAGGGAGCTGGCAATGTCTTCTCTCTGACGGTAACGCAACCCTCTGTACTTATCTCCGATGCTTTCAAAGGTTCAGATGTGGCGGCTTTCGTATCTGTCGACCCGGTTGCTTCGGAAGCGGTTGTGACAGGTTTTGACTCGCTTTCTAAGAGAACAGAACCAACCGACCCGCTCCGCCGCTCTAAGTTCTGGATTAAAGACTCTAACGTCTCTTGAAGTACTTCTTGCCTTCTTTCCAAGTCACGTACCATTGATTCGAGACGCGCTCTTTCCTCGGTCAACTCGCTACTAGACTTGGCGACGATCGTCTCACCTTGCACGCGGACGACCTCCGCAAGCTTCATGATCTGCTTTTCCAGTCTTTCGTGGAGGCTGCGCTCCTTGGCCAAGCGTGCTTCCGTTTCACTGAGTTTTCGCTCAAGCAGGGCTCTTTGTTTCGCACTTCGTTCGCGAAACATCTGTAAGTCCTTCTCGCGCAAGTCCTGCAGGAGTTTGTACTCCGCTTCTTTCCTTCGGATCAGATCATCCTTTCGACCTGCAGAATCCCGCAACGCTTTGAGTTGTTTCTCCAGGTCGATTACCTTTGTGTACAAGTCGATCCGTGCTTTCTCGACTGCGTTCATGACGCTTCTCGTGCCCTCAGCGGGCACGAAGAGCCTCAGGTAGTCCGCAAATGCGGGATTGTTCTCGGGAAGATCGGACTCGTACAAGAAACCCAGTCCGTGAAACCCGGGTATTTGAACAAAGACAAGATCGTGCTTATCCTCGGCGAGAAAGTCTTCTATTGCGGTTAACACACCGTTCTTCTGGCCGCCTTCTTGAAGGGCGTTGTGGCTGCTGCTGTTGACACCTCCGGTGGGTGCAAGCTCAACTTGCCCCGGAATCACGCCCCTGCTCTCATGCATTTGGAGAAATTCGGCGGGAATTGTATCTGGGTTGTAGTACATATCCCGTCTCGCGTACGGCCAGCTCGTATCATGGAGCAGTACAACGGGAAAACGCTGATGGGCATCCCTGCATAGTCGGCTCAGTAAAGTCAGTTCATTAAACACCGTATACCAATTGTGGTCTCCGTCGATAAGGACGAGGTCAGCCGAACGGATCGTGGGTAAGGCATGAAGGCTCAACGTCTTGTGAAAGACAAAGGCGTCTCGGTACGTGCGCTGAAATTCCTCGACGTCGAATTCAGGTGCTGGGTCGACGGCATACAACACTCCGCCGTTTCTGAGACAGTACTCTGCCAACTGTTTGGTCATCAAACCACGCGCAGAGCCCACTTCGATCAGAATCTTGGGCTCTAGTGCGCTGAGGAGTGGTTCAATCATGATTTCCCAGAACCGGTGCATAATTTACTCCTTCGCTAAATCAGGGGTGTTACTGTCCCGTCACATGTCGATGAGGTTGTCGTGCCGTCAAGCAGATTAAGGTATTTACCCCATTCCCAGATTTCAGTTCGATTATCAATTTGCGTGTGGGATTGAGAAGAGCGGCGCGAAAATGATGGTCCGGAAGCTGTGCTTCGACATCCCTTTCTAAGTCGGAGATCGAAGGCATCTTGGTTCGCTCCCCCGTAAGTTTTTCTTTGCTTCAGTTAAAGCGATGACAAACAAAGGCAGAGGCCCGATAGTGAACAAGAAGGAGTATTACAAGCACTACTTGAGAAACTGACTCTGCCTTGTTTCTCTCGTCCCACTCAAAGCACCGAATTATGGGAAGTCGTAAAAGAAAATGTCAAGGTCAGAGCCGATGAAATCGAGACCGTTCTGAGCGACGTCCTCCTGTAGCTCCGGGAGCACTCCGAGCCGATCGATCGCCCCCTTTAACCCGCGTTGCTTCCTCTAACCCCGGCTTTCGTGGTCTTTGCGACTGTCATGTCGCGGTAGCGCTTTACTCCTTCCGTCGGGTCGCCGTCGTACATAATTCGGCCTTTGTCCAGCCAGATCACGCGCGTACAGACTTGCTGCACGAAGCCCATGCTGTGTGTTACGACAATCACCGCCCGGGACTGGGCGATCAGTTCCTGGATGCGCGCGCTGGCTTTCTCGTAGAAGGCCGCGTCGCCCGCCGCTAGCGCCTCATCGATGATAAAGATGTCCGGCTCCACCTCCGACAAAATGCTGAAGCCCAGCCGGGACCTCATGCCGCTCGAGTAATACTTGACCGGCTGATCGATGAACTTGCCAAGTTCGGAGAAGTCGATGATTCGCGGGCGCAGGCCGCAAATATCCCTGAAAGAAATCCCCAGCATCATCCCGTTCAATGTGATGTTGTCCTTGCCCGTCAACTGATCGTGAAAGCCGGTCCCAAGTCCAAGAAGGGCCGTGATCCGGCCTGACACTTCAACCCGACCCAAGTCCGGTTTGAGAATCCCGGTCAGCACGCGACACAAAGTCGTCTTGCCGGCCGCATTGGCCCCGATGACGCCTAGAACCTCTCCTTCACGCACCTTCAAGCTGACGTCCTTGAGAGCCCAGAGCCACTCTCCTTGATGAGCGGCGTCGTCAATCCCCCCAGTCGCCCCGGGCCCACCGCGCTCCGGCGCCCCTTGCAGACGGAAGCGCACGCCAAGATTCTCTACATGCACCAGGTTGTGATCGCCGGGAGAGCTTCGGGTGGGCTTCAGCTGGACCGTCCGAGGTTTGGGCCGTGCCGCAATCGTGTTGCGGTATTCAGCCACAACCTCCGAAGCCGCACCGGAAAGCCGGATTGCACCTTTGTCAATCCAGAGAGCGCGGTGGCAGTGCTTCTCGACAAAATCGAGCTGATGGCTCACCAAGACCACCAGCCGAGCGTTGCGTACGATCTCCTCCATCTGCTG
>DAOTAI010000435.1:0-4378 GCA_035593865.1 Acidobacteriota bacterium | reverse complement strand
GCATCCAGTGTACCTTCCGGCTGTTTGAGTCTTTCCCACCCCGGACTCTCGATGATGACTTCGCCCCGGTCCTGACTGATCGACACTCCCAGTTGCGCAAGACACGACAAAGTCGATCGGCAGTCTTCGCTGGGCGAGAAGTTTAAAATTCGGGTCCTTCCGGTCGCCATGGCGCCCAGTATCGCGTAGCGATGAGAAATTGATTTATCAGCGGGAACTACGATAGTGCCGGAAAGCGTGGAAGCGGGATGAACGCAGTGCATTTCAACCGTGTATTGTAACGCCGAGGTGCGCAATCCTATATCTTGATTTCCAATTCCTTCAGCCGCTTGATACGGTCCCGGTACTCGGCCGCTTTCTCGAATTCGAATCGTTGCGCGGCCTTCTTCATCCGGGCTTCGAGATCTGCAATCTCCTTTTCCAGCTGGTCAACGGATCCGTATTGCTCGATTTCTTCTGCGACGACCGGTACTTCATAGTAATCGAGCCGGGTCATTTCGAGAAGGTGAGCATCGATCGGCTTGAGAATAGTCTGGGGGGTGATTCCGTTTTCCCGATTGTATCGCAGCTGGATCTCGCGCCGGCGTCGCGTTTCTTCGATGGCCTTCGCCATGGATCGCGTAATTACGTCGGCATACATGATGACTTTTCCATTGAGATTGCGTGCCGCCCTGCCCGCAGTCTGAATCAGCGAAGTGGCGCTTCTCAGATAACCTTCTTTGTCGGCGTCCAGGATGGCCACCAGGGAAACTTCGGGCAAATCCAGCCCCTCCCGAAGCAGGTTGATACCGATCAGTACATCGAACTTGCCCAGCCGGAGGTCCTTCAGAATTTTCACGCGGTCGAGCGTTTCGACCTCGGAATGCAGGTATCGAACGGCGACGCCGACTTCGGTGTAGTATTCGGTCAATTCCTCGGCCATTCGTTTTGTCAAGGTAGTGACGAGGACGCGCTCCTTCCTGGCCGCTCTCTCCCGGATCTCGGCCAGAAGATCGTCAATCTGTCCCTTGACCGGTCGCACTTCGATCTCCGGATCGATCAGACCGGTTGGCCGAATGATCTGTTCGACAATCTCGCCGCCCGATTTCTCGAGTTCATAAGGACCTGGGGTGGCGGAAACGAATACCGATTGGGGCGCTCGAGCCTCGTACTCGTCAAAACTCAGCGGACGATTATCGAGGGCCGAGGGGAGGCGAAATCCATATTTGACCAGATTGAGTTTGCGCGAACGGTCGCCTTCATACATGCCATGCAGCTGAGGTACCGTGACATGACTCTCGTCAATAAAGATCAGGGCGTCGTCGGGCAAGTAATCCAGGAGCGTGGGGGGCGGTTCCCCGGGTTGGCGCCCCGTAAGGTGGCGGGAGTAGTTCTCAATTCCCCGGCAGTATCCCACGCTTTTGATCATCTCCAGATCGAACATTGTCCGTTGGTGGACACGCTGAGCTTCAACCAGTTTTCCTTCCTTCTGGAGCTTATTCCGGTGTTGTTCCAGCTCTTCCTTGATGCTCTGGACAGCCAGTTCCCACCGCTTCTTGGGAATGACGTAGTGGGATTTCGGATAGATCGGCAGCCGCTGATGCCTTTTAAGGATTTCTCCGGTCAGTGGATCGAACTGGTAGATCGCCTCGACTTCATCACCAAACAGCTCGATTCGAACCCCGTAGTCGTCGTAAGACGGCACAATCTCGATCACGTCTCCCCGTACGCGGAAGGTTCCCCTGCTCAGGTCGTAGTCGTTCCGGTCGTATTGGATTTCCACCAGTTTCTGCAGGATCTCGCGGCGGTTGATTCTCTGGCCCTCGCTGATCATGAGCAGCATGCCATAGTAAGCCTCCGGGGAGCCGAGTCCGTATATGCAGCTTACGCTGGCTACGATGATGCAATCGCGTCTTTCGAAAAGAGAACGGGTCGCGGAATGACGCAGCCGATCGATCTCGTCGTTGATCAGCGCTTCCTTTTCAATATAGGTGTCGGTGGCCGCAATGTAGGCTTCCGGCTGGTAGTAGTCGTAGTAGCTGACGAAGTATTCGACGGCGTTTTCCGGGAAGAAGTTCTTGAACTCCTGGTAAAGCTGTGCGGCCAGCGTTTTGTTATGACTCAGGACAAGAGTCGGCCGGTTCATGGCTTCTATGACCTTGGCCATGGTAAACGTCTTGCCAGATCCCGTTACCCCCAGCAGGACCATTGCCTTCCGTCCTGCTTTGAGTCCGCTTACCAGTTCATCTATAGCCCTTGCCTGGTCGGCACTTGGCTTGAAAGGGGAGACCAGTCGAAAACTGGAGGAAAGCGCTGCGCTTTCCCCGTACGAGATTCCACGATAAGTCATCTTCTCTGGAACATCAGACATGACCTTCTTAATTATAAGCGTGGAAAGGGAAGTGAGCAGAGTCACCGAATTATGCAGGGTTGTGAGGTATTTAGGACGTATGAGGGCCCAGAGAGGCGAAGGCAGATTTGGCTGTGTTGTAACCCTGTTGCTTCTTTTTGTGTTCGGACTGGCATGTTTCCGGTGTCTTCCGGTGTTCCTCGACAAGATGGACTTTGAGGATCAGCTGGAAAGGATAGCCAGCGAGGGCGGATCGAGGGGTTGGGACGCCGAGTCGGTCAAACACCAGATACGGGAACTTGCCAAGGTCAAACAATTCGAAATGGCGCCGGAGGATCTCAGGGTTTTGACGACCGGCCGCCCTGGCGGAGAGTTGCGAATTGACGTGAAATATTCCCGCACGGTCGATCTCGCAGGTTATTCCTACACTTTCCGATTCCACACTCAAGCCAAGAGCTTTGTAGGAACCCTATAATTCGTAGAAACCCTGTAAATCACTGCCTGAAATAGACTAACATTCTTTAGATGAACACGTGTCTGGTGACTGGGGGTGCTGGTTACATCGGCAGTCACGCTGTCGCTGAACTGAACAGGCGAGGATTCCGCACCATCGTCATTGATAACCTGAGCGAAGGGCACCGCGAGGCGGTCTTTGACAGTCCTTTGGAAGTCGTTGATCTATCGGATGAACGGGAGCTCGAGCGTGTCTTCGATTCCTATCAGATCGACGGCGTGATGCATTTTGCCAGCCTTTGTTATGTCGGGGAATCGATGACGGATCCTCGCAAGTATTTTGAGCAGAATCTCGGGAATGCGTTGACGCTTCTTCGGGTCATGCTGAGGCACGGTGTTGTGAACTTCATTCTGTCATCGACCTGTGCGACGTACGGGAACCCTCTCCGCGTGCCGATCGATGAATCTCACCCGCAAGACCCGGTCAGTCCCTACGGCGAAACCAAATACTTCATCGAGCGAATTCTCAAACATTACAGCCGGGCCTACGGGCTTCGCTTTGTCGCCTTGCGTTACTTCAATGCCGCAGGGGCGAGCCGGGACAGTCGGTTGGGCGAATCTCACGATCCCGAGACGCATCTTATCCCTCGTGTCCTCCAGGCAGCAAAAGGCGGGGGTGCCGTGGATGTCTATGGAGACGACTACCCCACTCCGGATGGCTCGTGTATCCGCGACTACATCCATGTCGAAGACCTGGCTAGCGCACACGTGGCTGCCCTGGAATGGCTCGAGCGAACAGGGCGGAGCGATTTCTTCAACCTGGGTACGGGACACGGTTATTCTGTGAAGGAAGTGATCGAGACGGCCAAGCGGATTACCGGTTGCCCGATCCAGGTTCGTTTGGCCGACAGACGAGCCGGGGATCCTCCCGAACTGGTTGCCGACGCTCGGAAGGCGCAAGATACACTCGGCTGGAAAGCGCAATATTCGGATTTGGACACAATTATTCAGACGGCGTGGCAGTGGGAGCTGCAGAGGCGGTACTGAACTGACGAAGGCAGTTGACAGGAGGACTATGCGAATTCTTGTGACAGGCGGCGCTGGATTTATCGGGAGCCATCTTTGCGGCGCTCTGCTGGACGAAGGGCACGAAGTGATGTGCCTGGACAACCTTTTTTCCGGCTCCAAGCGGAACATCTACCAGTTCATGAGCAACCCGCGGTTCGAGTTCATCCGGCATGACGTGACCATTCCGTTAACGATCGAAGCCGATCAGATTTACAACCTGGCCTGCCCTGCATCGCCTGTTCACTATCAGATCAATCCGGTCAAAACGGTGAAGACGAATGTGATGGGTGCCATCAACATGCTGGGTATAGCCAAACGCGTTAAAGCTCGAATCCTGCAAGCGAGTACTTCTGAGGTCTACGGCGACCCGCACGTTCACCCTCAGCGGGAGGACTACTGGGGTAACGTGAATCCGGTGGGACCGAGGAGTTGCTACGACGAGGGAAAGCGGTTGGCTGAAACGCTGATGATGGACTATCACCGTCAGAACGGCGTGGACGTTCGTATTGCGCGGATATTTAACACTTA
>DAOTAI010000434.1:0-4382 GCA_035593865.1 Acidobacteriota bacterium | reverse complement strand
CGCTTCTGACGATCAGTGTGCTCTATACCGCTCAATTCTATTCATCCAGCACACTGCTGGGGCATGCCTGGCTGATGGTCATTCCCCTGGTCATACTCGCCTTCCTCTTCGCTTACGCTCACAAATACTCCTGGACTCGGCTGGAGGGCAGCAAGGGGTTCCATTTGACTCTGGGAGGTGTGGCCTGTGTTCTGTTTTTGTCCGTCCCTCTCATTTTTCTGACAAACATTAATCTCATGCTTTACCCGGAACACTGGAAGTCAGTGCATTCCTTCTGGAACGCGCTTTGGTTGCCGAATGTACTGCCACGCTACTTCCACTTCCTGATGGCGACCCTCGCCTTGACCGGGCTCTTCTTCGTTTACTATTTCGGGCGAAAAGGAGAAGACCTCAATTCGGGAAATTTGAAGTCCACGGACGTGGTCCGCTCGTTTTACGGCATAGCGCTGGGTGCTACCTCAGCGCAGGTTCTCGCCGGTCTCCTCGTTTTCCTCACCCTCCCGGCTCATGTTGTTTCCCTCTCGCTGATTCTGCTTTTGGGGCTTGTGTTGGCTCTTGTCCCAGTTGCCCTGTTATGGCTTTGGCGCGAAGTGACTGCGGAAGTTCCGGGCCGTCGCTTTGCCCGCATTGTGCTTTTACTGACATCCGTGGTGGTACTGATGGTCTTGGCGCGGCACGAAATACGCGAAACGGCCGTTGCCCCCCATCGGGCTTTAGTGATGGCCAAGACGGCGGAGTATCAGCGGAGGCTGGTCGAAGCTCACGATTATCTGCTTATTCCGGGAGGCTTGGGAGGCGCCCCTGCCAGTCCGGGAAGTCTCGTTTTCGATAGGCGATGCGCGAGCTGCCACGCCTTCGATCGCCGGCTCGTAGGCCCACCGATGAACGAGGCACTGACCCCTTATCGCGGTAATCCTCGCGATCTAATGAATTGGATCGTCAGACCCGGGCGCAGGCGGCCGGAATATCCACCGATGCCACCACAGGAAATTCCCCAGGACGAACTCCAGCAATTAGTGGAGTTCGTGCTCCAGTGAAGAACAACCGGACTGTTTTTGGCCCGGAAAAGGGGCCGGGAGCGAGAGTCTGGAGCGAAAGATCCGGGTTTTGGAATCCAACGGGGATTTAGCAGCAAAACCGTCGAACCTGTGGAGCGCGCTTTTTCCTGGAGGGGCGTAGCGCCGGCGCTCCCCAGGCTCAACGGATTGTTTAAAATGCTTCTGCCCCAGAGTGGGGTGACCTTAAAGCAAAGCCTTGCTTAGTGGGGGATCTGAAAGCGGATCAGTCTCTTGACCATTTCCTTTTTGTTGGCCCGATTGCTTCGTTTGTAGGTCCGAAGCCAAGTCCGAAGATCTTCGGAGTTCATCTGCAGTATCTCACATACCCAGTGGAAGCTTCCCGGGTAGCAACCGTCTGAGAAGAACCAATCCATGGCGTCTTTGCGCCAGAGGGCCCATTCTTTGTTCGATGACTTCCTGGGCGCTATGACATCCCTGAAAGCCTGAAGCAAGATGGCGAGTGCGAGATTTCGCACTGACGAATCCGACTTTTTACTCTGCGGGTACAGACCCTCGCTGATCAGTCGTCCGTTTCGAAGCCCGTCGTCCTTCTTGATTGAGAAAACGAGGTTGGCGTCCACTTTCTACCTCCTGTCGGTTCCGGACTCTATCTGTCTGCTACACTCAATCCGCTCTTGATATTAGGTAACTCTTCTGTAGTCATATATCGGTCAAGAGCGCTTTGTTTTGTCAGATAATCCCGTCACTGTCGTGCGGTTTGTCCTACAGATAATCACCCGACAGTCAGGTATTCTAAAGGCACCGCGGACGTTTTAGCGAGGCGCTGCAAGGTCTCGCTGATGCGCTCCGGTTTTCCCCAGTCGCTCCACTCAACACCATGCATGGGGAGAACAACAGAGGCCTCCGGGCAACGCTGGAGCAGTGCTTGAGAGAAATTCACCCGCGGTAAGCCGTAATAGGCGGATAACAATGTCAGAGCTTCTTTCTCGGCGAAACTCGGGATCTTCTTGGCAGCATTCTTCCAAAATCGGAGAATCGTCTTGAAACGCGATGCGACCTGCGGGAGATAAGTTTGCGCCAGCCTGTTATAGTGCTGAAGTCGACCGGCGATGATCATTGTATTCCACAGGTAACCACGAGCGAAACAATCGGCAGCCTCCCGGGCGGTTGGCTTCTCGCGGAAACTGATCACCTCCTGCGCGGCCTCGGATGAACTCCCACTCCAAACCGCTGTTTTTGCCCCTGGTTCTATCCAACCGAATTCCGTTTCCGGCCTGTCCGGGTGGGCGCCCAGCAATACCAGGCGGTCGCCAAGCCGTTCGGTCAGCAGGGCAGCTCGCTCGACATGTTCAAGAAATCGTTCTTCGGGTGAAATGAAGTGATCAGACGGAAAGATAAGTACAGTGGCGTCAGGCGCGTGCGCCTCGACATAAGCCATGCCCAGGAGAATTCCCGGGCCAGTGTCCAGATTCATCGGCTGCTCAATAACCTTGCCGGGAATCGTAGACGTGTCAACGAAAGCGCGGTGACCGCGTCCGATAACGGTTACAACTCGCTCTGCTCCAACTAACTGAACAGCGCGATCCAAGGTGTGTTCCAGCATACTCCTGGAACCGACGAAGGCACAGTATTGTTTGGGCCGGTGGGAACCGAGCCAGCGCTCAGTCATGGCCCTGAGGCGCTCACCTTCGCCACCGGATAGAACAACAACCCATCGTTCTCTTCCGGTCGCACCGGTTTCTCCCTGTCTTGTCATCGGCTCTCCTCCTTACGGCACACTCCCAGTGGCCTTCTTCCATCACACTCTCAGTGTCGCCAGGCGCTGGGAGCATGTCTCCTTGTCGGAAACGGTGTTATTCGGCTGCCGAGAGAGGGCCGCTGAATCTATACAAGCGGGGCCGCCGTCCTACAATTTGCGCCCATTAGTCTCGGATTTTGGCACGGTAGAGAATATCATCCCAAGTCCAATTATTCTGTAGGATCAGGACGAAAAACCGTGTAAGAGAAAGGCTGAGTTCTTTATTCGACGAGGCCCTGCTTAATCGCGTACCGTATCAGTTCGGCGTTATTGGTCATCTTCATCTTTTCCAGGATGCGTGTACGATACGTGCTAATCGTTTTTACGCTGAGGGCCAGCCGCTCCGCGATTTCAGTCACTGTCTTACCCGACGCAATCATGCACAGCACCTGGTATTCACGGTCGGAAAGATTTTCGTGAAGGGCTTCCTTGAAGTCGATCTCGAGATCGAAGGCAAGCTTTTCCGCAACCGAAGGACTGATGTACTTCCGGCCGCGAATGACCCGTCGGATGGCATTCACCAACTGCTCGGGAGCGCTGTCCTTAGTCAGATAGCCGGCGGCTCCAGCCTTCAACACACGCACCGCATACTGATCTTCCGAATGCATGCTGAGAACCAGGACCGGCAGCTTGGGCTTTTCTCCTTTCAGCTGGCGCAGTACGTCCAGCCCGCCCCTGCCCGGCATTGATATGTCAAGTAGGACGACATCCCAATGGCCGTTCTGAACTTTTTCCAGAACCTCCTGGCCGTTGCTGGCTTCCCCGGCCACTACCAGATCGGCGGTTTCGGCGATAATTCGCTTTAATCCCTCACGAACCACCGCATGGTCATCTGCCACGAGAATCTTAATCATGAGCGTTCGTCGCACCATAGTATACGGTTTTTTCGGAGTGTAAGTAAAAAGAAAGACTCCGAGGGACAGTAGACAGCTCCCGGTGTAGGAATCGAGCTTACGAAACTCAATGATACGGAGTGAGTTGGGGCCGCACCGCGCGGACTGGAGCATCAGAACGAGTCCTTTGTTTGTAGTCCCGGCTTAACGGCACTCTGGTTGGGTTCCCGTCAACTGCATGAGCGCAGCACCGAGCTCAGGACGTCCGCCATCACCAGACCAAACAGAGCCTGGACTGCAGACAGGGGCGTTGGTAGAAATGAGGAACGACGGTCAAGAATACGAACCCCTCAGGCAGGTCGCACGTGGGTGGAAGGCTGCTCTCTATCGTCGGCTTCGGCTGAATGGCCCCAGTCTCTCCATGTCAGGCTCGTTATGGGAAGGAGGGTAACCCACTCGGGAGTCTGCTGAAAGACTCTTCGAGCAAAGTTGACGGTTTCCAGTCCGCGGTAGACGTCCCGCAAAGCCAGGGTCTCCAAGTCAGGGCTGGCGTTCCCGCTGTGAACGAGTTTGAGGAGGTCCAAGAGGTTCTGAAATCGTTTCATCATCCCCGGAAACAGTTCCTGGCCGATGGTCCACAGGGTTCGGGCCTTTACGGCCATAATCATGGTGTTCCAGAAAAAACCCCGCCGGAAAAACGATTCCGCGTCCTGCTGGCCGGGCTGCTCGTAG
>DAOTAI010000433.1:0-4388 GCA_035593865.1 Acidobacteriota bacterium | reverse complement strand
TCCTGAGCTTGATTCCGCTGCCAGGTTCTCCTTACTTTGAACTCCTGCCGGGAGGGGTGTACGGGACTGTGCTGGGCGATCAGCTGGTTTACTATCTCAATCGCCCCGGATCAATCATCCTGGCCCTGACCATCATCGTTCTGTCACTCCTGCTGGTTACACGTTTCTCTGTTGATCAGACGTTGTCGTGGATCGGCAGGCGTGGGTGGAGTCCGTTCACCGCTTTAGGTTCCACGTACAGGAAGTGGCAGCGAAGCCGGGCAGTGCAACGTGAACTGGAAAGGGTGGAGAAAGAGCAGGCGATTCTCAGGAGCGTGCCGCGCTCCGCGCCTCCAGTGCGTGAAGTCGAGGTGATGGATTCGCCTTTGCCTGTTGCCGCCAAACCGAGACCTGAAACGCCACGACCGGAGGTTACGATCGCTCCCCGCCCGTCCGAAGAGAAGATGAAGGAGCGTGTTGAGCCCTATCCCGTTGCCCATCCACCCGTCCTGACTCCTAAATCCACGGCCTACCGAATTCCGCCGCTGGACTTTCTCCAGCTACCGGAGCCCGGTCCTGCAGTCGACGAGGCAGAGTTGCTTGATCGGTCTCAGAGATTGATCAGTAAGTACGCTGAATTTGGGATAGCAGGGCGGATCATCCAGATACACCCGGGTCCTGTCGTAACCACGTTTGAATTCAAGCCCGACGCAGGCGTGCGCTATAGCCGGGTGACCAGCATGGCCGATGATCTGTGTCTGGCTCTTCGGGCTGAATCAATCCGGATCGACAGACTGGCTGGAAAAAACACGGTGGGTATAGAGGTGCCTAACCTGAGCCGGCAGAAAATACTCTTGCGCGATATTCTTGAAGGGCCCTCGTTTCAGCGATCGACTTCGTTTCTCACTCTAGGACTCGGGAAGCTGATTAACGGTGAGACCTTTTCGGCTGACCTCACCGGAATGCCGCATCTGCTGCTCGCCGGCGCCACAGGATCAGGGAAGAGCGTGGGATTGAACTGCATGGTTTGCTCGATCCTGTACAAGGCGACACCTGCCGATGTCCGGTTCATTATGATCGACCCGAAACGTCTGGAACTGGGCCTGTACGACGGAATTCCGCACCTCTTGACGCCTATCGTCACCGATCCCCGCCAGGCGGCCAACGCCCTTGCCTGGGCTGTGGCAGAGATGGAAAACCGATACAAGTCCCTGGCCCAAATGGGAGTCAGAAACATCGAGCAGTATAACCAAGAGATCCGGGAGGCCAGGAACGGCTTCGCGCAAGATGCCGAGCCGCTGCCCTACATCGTCATTATCGTTGATGAGCTTGCGGATCTCATGATGACTGCCGGCAAGGAGGTTGAAGGTTCGCTGACTCGTCTGGCGCAGATGGCACGGGCAATCGGCATCCACCTGATTCTTGCTACCCAGCGGCCATCGGTTGATGTTCTGACCGGTCTTATCAAGGCGAACTTCCCCTGCCGAATTTCTTTCCGGGTGTCATCAAAAGTCGATTCTCGGACGATCCTTGACTGCAACGGGGCGGAACAGTTGCTCGGGCAGGGTGACATGCTGTTCCTTTCACCTCGGACCAGCCGGCTGATCCGGATACACGGGGCTTACATCAGCGAGAAAGAGATCACCCAAATCACGGCCTTCCTCCGCAAACAAGGAGCTCCTCAGTACCAGGAGGAGATTCTCGAGGGAGAGGAGGAGGAAGAATCGACCCTGGCCGACTTGGATAACCTGGATGATGAACTGTACGAGGAGGCGGCCCGGTTCGTGGTGGAAACAGGGAAGGCGTCCACGTCACTGCTCCAGCGTCGATTTCGCATTGGCTACGGGCGGGCCGCCCGCCTGCTCGATATCATGCAGCATGAAGGAATAGTCGGTCCTCCCGACGGCAGTAAAGCCCGCGAAGTCCTGGTCTCCTCGAATTACTTCGATGAGCCGAAGGGGGAGTGAGTTTAGACTTCGAGAATCGAACTTCGCTCTTTTCTGAAGCTTGAAAAGACTCCTCACTGGCTCTGTCTTGCTTCTCAAACTTTTGACATAGCTGGTAAAATTGAGATTGCTATGAAAAGGCTCCCGGCTCTCTTGCTTGTCTGCTTCACAACCTCTTGGGTGTGGGCCGATCAGAAGCCGAGAATCCCACCAAGGTTCCGCGTCGATGTAGAAACGGTTGTCATCAGGGTCACGGTGACCGATTCTCTTAACCGCTACGTGGTCGGGCTCGAGAAGGAGCATTTCAAGGTTTTTGAGGACAAGGTCGAACAGACGCTCACTCATTTCTCCAACGACAAGTCGCCTTTGAGCGTGGGGATTATCCTGGATATCAGCGGTTCCATGGGGGACAACATGCTCAGCGCTCGCAACTCGGTTGTCCGCTTCCTGGAACAGGGCGATGAGCAGGATGAATACTTTCTGATCGGTTTCAATCACCAGACAGAACTGCTTCAGGATTTCACCTCCCGAAGTACCAACATCACCGCTGATATAGCGGCTACCGGAGCGTCGGGTCGAACGGCCCTGTACGATGCTCTGTATCTGGGTCTGGAGAAGATACGCCAGGCCAAACATGACAAGAAAGCGCTAATCATCATCACCGATGGTGAGGACAACAGCAGTCGCTACACTTTCAGCGAGGTTAAGGATTTCGCCAAAGAATCCGATGCACAGATTTATGTTATTGGAGAGAAGGGGGACATCGGATACGGGCGCGGCATCATCAACGAAATCGTGCGGTTGACCGGCGGACGTGCATTCTTTCCCAGCAGCTTTAAACAACTCGATTACTACTGCGACCTCATCCACACGGAACTGCGCAACCAGTATGTGCTCGGCTACACCTCGAGCGACAAGAACTACGACGGCAAGTGGCGAAAGATCAAGGTTAAGCTTGAGCCTCCCGAAGGTCTGCCGCGCCTGAGTGTGCGAGCCAAAGAAGGCTATTTTGCCCCCCTGAGATGACGGTCCACGATCAATATCGGGGAAGGGGGTGCTGCTTTTCCGAGGGACAAACGCTCTGAAACGTTCGTGACGAGTTGTCATCAGGAAAAATATGCCTACATACCGTATCTTTCTGTTCGTAATTGCGCTTTTTGTGCTTTTCGGGCTCGCGGCAAGCGACGTAGCGCTGATCACGACGGTTAGGGCTCAAAACCAAGAAGATTCTGAACGGAACAGGGAAGACCCGCCCCAACTCCCTCCGACACGGACGCCACGCAAACCTCAATTCGGGGTCGAAGTAGACCAGGTTGTGGTCTATGCGGCGGTGTATGACAAGGCTGGTCAGTTGGTGACTGGTTTGACCAAGGACGACTTTACTGTCCTCGAAGACAAAGTTCCCCAGGAGATCAGTTATTTCGGGCTGGCCGATATGCCTTCCACGGTCGGTATAGTGGTCGATTGCAGCGGCAGCATGCGACAGAAGATCGATGAAGTCATTGATGCGATCAAGCTCTTCCTGTCGCAAAACAACCCGCAAAACGAGCTTTTCCTGATCAGGTTTAACGACGAGGTCGAGCTTGAGGAATCATTTACGAATGATCCGGAGGACATCACAGATGCCCTGGACAACCTGGTTGTCTCCGGGGGTACTGCTTTGTACGATGCGGTGATGCTTGCCGTCGAGGAGGCCCGCCGGGGCAGTGAGCCGCGCAAAGCCGTCATCGTCTTCACGGACGGAGAGGACAAGGATAGCTACTACAAGCACTCCGAGGTTCTTTCCAAGATCCAGGAGGCCGACGTGCAGGTGCACATTGTGGCGTTTCTTGACTCGGATCTCTCAAGCGAAGGCGGTTTTTTTGGAATCTTCAAATCGGAAAGGGAAAAGGTGACTAAGCTCATCACCGATATCGCTGAGATGTCGGGGGGAAGGGTCATCTTTCCAGAAAAAACTGAAGAGTTGAAGCCGGCCTTTGAGGCGATCGCGCAGGACCTCCGCAACCAGTATCGACTCGGCTATATCTCAAGCAATCAGGCGAGGGACGGAAGCTGGAGACGTGTCGACGTCGAAGTAAAAGGGGCCAAGCAGAAGGGCTTTAGAGTCCGCGCCAAGAAGGGCTACACGGCCCCTAAATCCTAGCTCGCCTGCGCGCTTGATCGTCTAGCAGCAGGGCGCGCTGCCTGCTCGTTCCGCCCGCGGGCAAACGAGCACGGGACATTGGCAAAAATATACTCCGGCAACTAACGGCACGCCGGAGGCCGGAGGCGTGCGTAGATGCTTGTTCCGCCCGCGGGCGGGACGAGCACGGGGTTTCGATATACCGCAAACAACGCGGCACTCAACCGCCGTGCTCTAAATGCGCTGGAAACGAGCAGGCAATCAATGGCTTACCACTTCCCGCACAGATGAACCGTGATTCCAAGCTCTGCCAGCATGGCTGCCTTGGCCGCCAGTCCGCG
>DAOTAI010000432.1:0-4397 GCA_035593865.1 Acidobacteriota bacterium | reverse complement strand
AGGCGCCTATTGCAGCAAGTCTGTGAGCCACCCTCTCGTAGCCGCGCAGTATCACCTCCGCGTGTTCAATAGTAGTGTTGCCTTCGGCGCACAGACCTGCCACGACCAAGGCCATGCCGGCCCGAATATCGGGAGACTCGAGCCGAATTCCGCGGAGCCGGTGGGGTCCCTCGACGAGAACACGATGTGGATCGCAGATCGTTATGCGAGCGCCCATTCTGCTCAATTTGTCGACAAAAAACATGCGGGCTTCATACATCCAATCATGGATCAGGCAGGTGCCGGTCCCCTGCGTCGCCAGCACGATTACAATGCTGACCAGATCGGTCGGAAAGGAAGGCCAGGGACCAGCTGTGATGACAGGCGGATTGCCGATCATCCCGGAACTGACCTCGAGTATTTCTTCGGTTTCGCGCCGAAACTGGATCCCGAACCTTGAAAGCGTTCTCTGAAATCCAATCAAGTCCAGTTTGCGGATCCCATGCAGGCGAACGGACCCGCCGGTTACCGCGGTAGCAGTTGCGATGGTTCCCGCGTCAATGAAATCAGGCGGCACCTCAAAGTCGATAACTGATTTTTGCGGTTGAACCCCTCGAGTCACCCGGTAAAACAGCGGGTGAGTTTCAATCTCGCAACCCAGCAGACGAAGAAAATCGATCAGTGCGACGACATGAGGCTCGCGCGCCGGATTACCAATCACCCCCTTTCCCAGGCTGGCGAAGAGGATGAGGGCGTTTTCTGTCGCCGTCACGGAGCTTTCCTCAAGGAAAACCTCCGGAGTTGGCTGGTCGATCCATTTCAGGCTGATCCGTCCCCCCTCTTCCACGACTGAGAACCCGGCGGCCTGAAACACCTCCCAGTGCATGTTAAAAGACCGCCGCCCGATCGGGCAGCCTCCGGGGACTGCGCAATCAAGCTGGCCGAACCGAGGGGCCAGGACGCCGAAAAGAAGGACGGCGCCCCGAAGGGATTCAACCAAATGGTCAGGGAGATCCGCGCTTGAAAGCGACCGCGGATTCAGGCGCAGACTCGTTTTGTCCCATTCCGCCTGGACACCTATATGTTCGATGATCCGGACCAGGTTCTCGACATCGGAAATGCGCGGAACATTTCTCAAAACTACTTCCGTGTCTGCCAGCAAGGCCGCCGATATCAGGGGCAAAGCCGCATTTTTGTTACCCTGAACCGGGTAGTCTCCTCGCAATACCTGTCGCCCGGCAATCACGAATTTACGGTTCATTCCCACACCCCACGATCAATATCTCAGGTTCCAGACGCACATGAAAGCGTTCCCATACCTTCTCCGCATACTCGTTGGCAAGCGCGAGTACGTCCCTGCTGGATGCCAGCCGACGATTAATGAAAAGATTACCGTGGTAATCGGCGATCAACGCGTCCCCTCGGCTGGCGCCTTTAGCTCCGACCGCCTCCAAAAGTGCGCCAGCCGGAATCTTACCAAACTGGATGAACCGTTCCGGGATCCGGGCCAGGACCTCCGGCGACAGGTCACTGACCAGGATATTCTTGAAAAAACTGCCCGGACACCGCAGATGAGGAGGGTACTTAACCTGCCTCTTCGACAAAATCTCGGCAGATTTGCCAGCAAGATCAGCGACCGACCGGCTAAGCTTCAGGCGACAACCGAGTACAAACAGATCGCGTCGTTCCTTTAGAATGCTATGACGATAGCGAAACTGCATTTCACGGGGGGTCCAGCTCTGGATGCCATCAACCGACCAGGTTTGAACTTCTACCAGACAATCCTTTATTTCCTGCCCATAGGCACCCGCATTGCCGACAATCGCTCCAGCCACCGTCCCTGGAATTCCGTACATGCACTCCAAGCCGGCCAACTGCATTGCGTTCAACCGCTGGATGACCTCTCCCAGGTTTTCGCCCCCGGCCACCTCGACTTCATCCCCGTACCGATCAAAACCCAGGAACCGGTTCCGAATCACCAGGCCGCGATAACCAGAATCCGAAAACAGGATATTGCTGCCTCCACCAAGAAAAAGATAGGGGATCTGCCGTTCGCGCGCCCAGGCAACGGCCGAAGCCAACTGCTCGACAGTGGAAACGCGAGTCAACCAATCGGCAACGCCCCCGATTCGAATTGTGGTCAATTCAGCTAGCGAAACGTTGGGGATGATCGTTGCTTCGCACATTGGTCTTTCAATCGTCACAGACTCGCATTCCCAGTCTTGATTGTCTCCAACCCACGGGCCTCAGGGCCCGTCTCACGCCTGCGCAGCAGGTAAGAAAACAGCAGGCCGAAAAGTCCCAGCGAGGAAAAGATCCACATACCAAGCCTATATCCTTCTGGGTTCAGGCTGCTGGCGCCAGCGTAATCGTTCGCTGCGCCGATCAAAAGATTGAAGGCGGCAAGACCAATGTTCTGAACCATGGTCATCAGGCCGTAGGCAGTACCAAGACGATTGCTTTCCACCAGATAGGCAACCGATGGCCACATCACTGCCGGAATCAGTGAAAAAGCAATTCCCATCATGGCCATGGGGAGATACAGACTCACGCTTGTATAGGCCATGATCAGGTAGACCGGGACGAGAAGCGCCGATCCGAACATCATGAACAAGGAGCGCCGTCCGACGTGATCGACAAGCAAGCCGAACAGGGGCGTGCAGACCATCGCGAAAAGCGTCAGCATACTGACCAGAAATCCGGCCGTCTCTCGGGGTACGTCGTGAGCGTCGATAAAGAACTTGATCGCAAAGGTCTGGAACGGAAAGATTGCCGAATAGAAGGTGATGCAAAGAGCGACGACGTACCAGTAGGAGACTCCGAAACGAAAGGTTTCGCTCAGCGTGACCTTGTCCGTCTGACCCGCCCGACCGAGTTCGTAGTTCCGTTCCGCATGTGCCTCCAGAAGCCAGTAGACTGCGGCGGCTGCGGCGCATAAGACCCCGGCTCCCGCGGCGATCAACAACGGTCCCTGCCAAGTCTGGTACGCCTCCCGGGCCCACGAAGGCGAGTTGAAGGCGGCAAAGGACCCGAGACGCGCCAAGGTTAAGCTAAGCCCGAAGGCAAAGCTCAGTTCCTTGCCGCGAAACCATTTGGCTATCGCACTGTTTATGGCCACGAGCATCGATTCGGCGCCCAGGCCGAAGACCAGCCGCCCAGCCGCCATCACGGCAAGTGTTCCGTACGAGGCGGTGATCGCGGCGCCCAGTAGACAGAGGAAGGCGAACAGGAAAAGCGACTTCTTGGTGCCGAACCGGTCGATAAGAATGCCCCCTACGAGTACCATGAAAATGTTCGGGGTGCTGTAGATGGCGTTCAGTAGCCCAATGTTGCTGTCAGTGAAACCCAACTGCCGGGCAAGGACATCAGCCAGCGGGCTGATGCTGTCGTAGACGTAATAGTTACCGAACATGGCCATGCTGATAAAAACCAGCACGACCCACCGGAATATAGCAGGAGGCGCCGTCCGGCTCTGTAAGGCGATGGTTGCTCCGGGTGCGGTCATAAAGAAATCAGGCCCTCGCGTTTCAGGCGTCTGACGAAGGCGACGATGCGATCATAAGCAGGCTCAATCGATGGTCCGAATCTCAAACGGAGTCGATCTGCAATCTCCCCAACCGACGTCTCGCCGTCACAGTGTTCCCAGACAAAGCTACCGAAAGAGTCCAGTCTGACACGAATGTACGGGTTGGTGAGACGCGGCATCAACCAGCGCGCCAGTAACCCTCTTTCGAACCGCGGAACCAGTATCACGGCCAGACCCTGCTCGGTCAATTCCCAATCTCGCTTCCGGCGTGGCCTGAGATCGAGAAGATTGGCGGGCTGTGTCATAACTGCGGTTCCGTGATAGCGGTCAAGCGATCAGCGACCCATAGTCAGACGGGCTCCTGACCGGCCCTGCTGAAAGCTGATCGCTGATCGTCATCCAGTAACTTAATCAAAACGCAGCGCTCGGCGGGGCAGGTTCGTCCGCCCGACCGGCATTACGGATGGGTATCACAATCAGAATCAGCGCAATCGCAACGAATACGAGAAGGCTGGTGTAGAACGACGGATCAGCGAGCAAGCGTGGAGTACTTACGTCGTAGAACGCCATACCTGCAAACACCAGGCCTATTAAAGCTTCTCCAGCGATTAAACCAGAGGCCAGGAGGACCCCGTTGTTTTCGACTCGGGCCTTCTGCGCGGCGTTCAGCTGTCGCCTTTCTGCCAGCTTGTCCACGATTCCTCGAATGATGCCGCCAATGAAAATGGCAAAGGTGGTTTCAAGTGGCAGATACATGCCGACGAACACGAGCATGGGGCTTTTTACCTGGACGAGGATAAATCCGACCGCCATCAGCATTCCGACGATGATCAGCGGCCACGCCATCTGGCCACCCACGATGCCCTGCGAAACAAGCGCCATCAGACTGGCT
>DAOTAI010000431.1:0-4404 GCA_035593865.1 Acidobacteriota bacterium | reverse complement strand
CCAGCGGAATCTCTGCAGCAGCCGTTTCAGGCGACCCGCAGCCAGCTCACCGAGAAGGGTATGAGTGAAGACCATGCCAAAGCCCATCCGGCGGATCTTTAGCAGCCAGGGAATCGCCCAGACGCCGGCATTAAGAAACTGTACGACGGAAGTATCAGTCTTCCTGCCCCGGCAGTGCCGCGCCAACCGGCGAAAAAACGCGGGTTCATGTCGCCACCCAGACGGGATCCGAACCCTGTGTACGGGCAAGCCATCGATCACCTCATACAGCGGGACACCACCGGGCGAGAAATGTTTCCTACTGATATCACCGTCGCGTTTAACCAGTTCCTCGTTGATGGCCTGCGTAAAAACGTGTACGCGAACGCCTCTTTTCGCCAAGCCGGGCGCGTACATTTGGAACCGAAGTGGCGGACCGGCATAGATCGGGTAGAAATTGAAACTGGCGAGGCAAACTCCAATTTCGGCAGCTTCAACACCAGCACGATCCCGCGATCTTTCGCTGCCTTTCTCCGACTTCAAATCAACGGCATATGGAGTTATGCGGGTCTCTTGACCATTAAGACTGGGTCCGATGTGATCGTACATGCTCAAGCAAATCCAGGATGTAACGAGCTCGATTTTGGTAGGTGTACCCCTGTGCCTTTTCCCAGGCGCGAACGGCAAGCGCCTGGATAAATCTTTGCTGATGGACACAGGCTTGCAGCTTGAGAGCAAGCTGAACAGGATTTCCGGGCGAGTAGAGACAAGCGTCAATGCCGTCTCGCAGGATCTCCCGGTGGCAGGGAACATCGGCCGCGAAAATCGGCTTGCCACGCGCCATGTAGTCAAATAACTTCAAAGGCGATCGATACTTGCGCGAGTGGACCGTGTCACCCGCCGGCGCCAAAACGATGTCGCAAGAATCGATTTGTTCGGCGACAGCCGAATAAGACACTGGAGAACGAAACTCCACTCGCGCGCTGGCAGCCTGTTCGGACTTCCAGCGCTCCAGCCACGGCCTGATATCGTCTTCGATCCGACCCACGACGCGCAGCCGGTAATTGTCGGGCAGCAGGTCGAGCGTGCGAAACAGATCCTTTACCCCGTGGGCGCAATCCACCTTTCCGACATAGCCCAAAACAATTCTCGTCGGATCGAAAGGTGTACACGACGGGCGCCTGGTTTGGAGTCCCGAACAAAGAGGCACGACTGCGGGCTTGAGATCCTGCCGGAGCGCCCTGATGTCTTCAGCCAACCCCCCAGTGACGGCAAGAATCAGATCGTAGCTGCCGAGCGCTTTCGCGATTTCCTGTCGGGCGGAAC
This sequence comes from Acidobacteriota bacterium, assembly GCA_035593865.1. Lineage (GTDB taxonomy): Bacteria > Acidobacteriota > UBA6911 > RPQK01 > RPQK01 > RPQK01. Next base: position 3,099 of record DAOTAI010000431.1, on the reverse strand, counting down.
TGCTATCCCGCTCTTTCCAAAGATCATGGATTTCGCAAACGAACAACCAGTTCCTGAGCCACCACAGACGTGGTCTCATCAGTCCCCAGTAGAGCGTCTCCAGGCGGCTCCGGACGAAGACAACGTTATGCGAATTCCGTGCCGGTCGATAGGCGGGTGTGACCCCCAGCATTAGGGCGACCAAACTGTTGTAACTGGCTACCTTGGCCTTTCCGTTACGACTCAGAAGCGCAGGCCAACGGCGGGTGTGCAAGCGACGGATCTCCAGCGGCGAACCCCGGAGCCCGTAATCTTCGCAGATCGACTCCTGCGACCGGCTCATATCGTGCACATAAAGACGGACGTGTGCTTCCTGGGACAGCGCAGCGGCCATCTGCACGGTCTGCAAAGCGTGAGCGGCCGGGTCCGGCAAGGTCAACCGCGAGACAAAGGCGATCCGATGTCTAACTGCCTCCCGGGTATTGGTGATCGTATCCATGCGTCCAGGGCGAAAATTCGGCGGCAGGTTGGACTGCAACTCAACCAACGCCGAAAGCAGCTTTGTTCAGACTGGCTGCTCCTGCGCCGGCGACACTCTGGTATACCGCCAACTGGCGGCACGCGCACAGATCCCAGGTCAACGTTTCGGCCCGCTTTCTTCCTGCCAGACCCATGCGTCGAGCCAAGGAAGGATCGGTCAGGATTCGGTGAAGTGCTCGTGCCATTTCTTCGGGACTCCCAGGGTCGACGAGAGTGCCCGTTTGACCGTCGATCACCGCTTCCGGAATTCCGCCAGTCCGTGTCGCCACCACCGGGAGTCCATGGGCCCCCGCTTCCAGACATACCAATCCAAAACCCTCAAATCGCAAACCGACCTGTTGAGATGGCACCAGCAGGACCGAAGCCTGACGGTATTGTTCCCGCAGTTCCTGGTCGGAGACTTTCCCCAGGAAGGTGACGTCGCGAAGTTGCCGGTCCTTGACGAAAGCTTTCAGTTTTTCGTAGTAACTCACATCTTGCGGTTGGCCAACGAGGGTGTAACGACACTGTGGAATCCAAGCCTTCAGCAGGGCAAAGGCCTTCAAACCAAGTTCCTGGCCTTTTCTCGGTTTAATTGCACCGACAGTGAGGATGGAAGGAACCGGCGAGAGAATCCTCTGCGTAGCTTCTTCTCTCGGCACCACTTGGTAAAAGTTGTTGCCATTCGGTATCGAAACCAGGGGCAAGCGGTCAAATACGCGGGGGAAATGCGTTTTCGCCATTTCCGCCGTACCACGCGACACTGTGCACAGAACTGCTGCCGTTTTCAGCACATGGCGGTAGGCCGCCAGGTCAAGCCGGCGACGAAGAGCCACCAGGGCGTAACTGCCGTGAGCCGTCACCACATGCGGTTTTTTCAGTCGGCGGGCGATCCAGCTGCCGATCAACCCGGTTGGGAAGGCCTCCAGCGAGTGAACCAGGTGGACCTGGGGCCACTGACATCTAAGAATCTCTCGCAAGGTCGCAAGCAGCGGTAAAAGGTTACGTCCACGAAGGTAACCGTCCTGTACAGTGGGCAAGGACAGCAGTTGGTTGTTCGGAAACACTTCTCGGGCCAATTCGAAATCATTTTGCGAGCAAATCAGGTGCGCATCCACGTATTGGCTAATTGCGGGAATGAACCCGCGGGCGTGGCTTAACCAGCCGTCACGAGCAGAGAGGTTTGGCAGAAGGAAGGCGACCTGCAAACGAGTCATGTTTACCTGGTTCAAAACAACCGAGGTCATTCCCGGGCTTTCAACGCCTGTTCGATGACCTCGGCGACACGTTTCGCCGTGGAAGTAGCAGAGAAACATTTGCGAACACGGAGCTGCCCCTCACACCCCAACCGCTTGGCTATCGGCGGTGAATCCAGCAAGAGGGAGAGGCGCTCTGCCATCGACTCCACGTCTCCCGGAGGGATCAGGAAGCCGGTCTGGCCATCAACCACCGTTTCCACAAGACCGTCGACCGCAAAAGAGACGACCGGCAACCCTGCGGCCATCGCTTCAAGCACGGCCCGAGGGTGCGGATCACGGGAAGCCGTGTGAAGAAAGATGTCGGAAGCAGCCAAGAAGGGGATCACGTCATCTCGGAAACCCAGCAGGTGGACTCGCTGGCCGAGTCGGCCTCGTTCTATCTTGCGCCGCACTGCTTCGACGTAGGCCGGGTCGGTATTGACACGACCGAGAATGAGCAAATGGACGTCGTCACCAAATCTTTGGCTGACTTTGCTGAACACCTCGACCGCCTTTTCGATCCCTTTGCGCGGTATTACGTGGGAAACGGTAATGATCAATCGTGTACTGTCGGACAACCCTAGCTCGCGACCTACCAGGCCACGCGCAGCCGTTCGGTCGACATTAAAATCGGACGCCTCCACGCCGTTATGTATAACGTGGACTGAAGCCGGGGAAAGAAAGCGACTAAGGGAACGGGCACAGGCTTCTGAAACCGCAATCACTTCGTCGGCGAGACGAAGGAAGACTCCTTTTCGCCACCCCCAGTGCTCTTTCATCCCCCGAATGTGCCAAATGACTGGCTTCCTCAACAGTGTTCCCGCGACCAGCGCATAGCGAGTGCACGTGCTGGAGTCATTTCCATACACCGCCGCGTACCGTCCGCGGATGATCACTTGACAGATCTTTAATACCGCCTTAGCGCGCATCTCCGGCACCTTGACACAAGGCACCCCTAGTTTCTCTAGTCGAGCAACCAGCGGCCCATCCTCGGGAACCAATACTCCCGGCTCGTGATCGGGACCCAGGTGGGCAAGGAGCCGGAGCAAACTGTGAGAAGGACCTCCCAGTTGGGCGGTATCAGAGACGAACAGCACTCGCCAGCTAGAGCTACCGCGCGCCGAGGTGTGCTTGACTCTCATGCTGGGAGCCTCGCAAATCTGGTCGATTGCGTTATGCAAGGGAGAATCAGAATTGAAAATAAATGAACTGTTGCTCGTCGCGGAGTCCGAAAATGATGATGCTGAAAATCATCGCGTAATAAACTGCCCAACGCTGCCAAACAGGCTTGTCTGAAAAACAACTCCGCAGGGCTTCATATTTTTGAAACACCTCGACGGCGACGGCGAACGACAGCAAACCC
>DAOTAI010000430.1:0-4408 GCA_035593865.1 Acidobacteriota bacterium | reverse complement strand
GAAGGGATAGGGACCGAGATCCGTTCGGATCAGGTCCTGGAGAGTGTTGTACTGCACAACAAGGGTTCCTCCTGCTGCCACATATCCGAGAAGTCTTGAATGAGCGGAGCGGAGGATGGGTCGGGTATTGTAAGCGCGGATACCGACAACAATGGCGTCATAGCCCGAGAGATCCCGGACGGACAGGTCCTCGTCTGAAAGCAGGATGACCTCGTAGCCCAGTTGCCGGAGCGCCTCAGGAACAGAATCACCCGATCCCATGATGTAACCAACGCGGCGGCCGATTGTCGCAACATCCACTCGGAGCAGGACCGCCCGAGATTCCTCCAACACAGTCTGAGGCGGGATGTGAGGATAGCGGATTTTGACTACCGAGCTTCTGATCACCTTCGCCCCCAAGTCTGCAACGGCAGTCACCGGCCCCGAAACGCCCACGGCAGAGGGAGAAACCTCGAATTCAAAGTCCTTGCTCTCTGCTACCGTCGACATGGCGAAAGGAAATGAACCTGGTGAAGATGACCACCCCTCGGGTAAATCCAGGGAAACCGTCCCGGCGGCCGACCCGCTGCCGTTCGTAACCGTGACCTTCACCTTTCTGGGTTGGCCGTCAGACCAGAGCGTCACGGGCTGATGAAGTTGAACCGAGACCTCAGGCGCCACCTCGAAAATCCTGTGTCGCTCCCCTTCAATCGGATCGACCCATTGGTATATGACGGGGACTTCGAAAACGAGCTTCGCATCGGCGACGGCAAGGCGCATCGTGGCATGAAAAGGCGGCGTCCCCTCGGCCAGACCAACGTTTCGCTGGTCTTCGACTCGATGCCGGTAAGGGGTTCCTTCCTCGGTTAGCCAGTACGGCTGTGTGTAGGAAGCGTCGCGTGGAATCACAAGCGGAACCGTGACAGCAGCCGGGATGTTGTACTCGAGCGGAATGTCGGCCTCTCTTGACTCTCCTCCGGGTTCCAAGGCGATCGACAACAGTTTCACAGGCAGATGCGAACGCTTGATTGCGGAAGTTTTAACCTCTATCTGTTGCCCTGGAGAGGCTGAGGCACGATCGGCGACGGCCTCAAGCCAGAGTCCTGAACAGAGTCGAATAGTCTCAAGAGTCTCCTCGCTCTTATAGCGAACCAGGGGAGACGGCTCGAGTTTCTGTATCATTTGGTAGGCCTGCACAAGGAGCCCAACGACTTGAGAAGGCTTCTCGAAATCGAAACTTTGACACGCCTTCTGGAGAACTTCACCGACCGCAGCGCCTCCCGGCACGCGATTCCAGCTTAAATCGATCCCCTCCATCAGGTCGGTTGCAGCCGGCTCTCCTGCCAGTACTTTGAAGTAATTCGTGCTACTCCCCCGCGCTTCTGGCGCACCCATCCCCTGACTCTTATGCATGCTCCGGCTCTGACCGGCGATCTCGCGGAAACTTTTCCCGAGAACGGGGCTGTACTCCCCGACGTCGATTGCCAATGCTCCCTTCCGGTCATCCTCCGAAAGCCGGCCCCAGCTGTACATGTTCCAGACGAGCCGCCGCGCACGCCACGGCTTGACCCATCGAAGCTGTTCAGGGAAACGGGAGGGATCGGCGGCGGCGTCAAAGGCTTCAGCGGCCAGGATGGCAGAAGCGGTGTGGTTGCCATGCCCCCCGCCCTGCGGGGTGAAACGCGTTATGATCACGTCCGGCTGAAAGCGACGAATGACCCACACCACATCCGACAGGATCTCCTCTTTTCCCCAGAGACGGAGCGTTTCCTCGGCCGTTTTTGAATAACCGAAATCGACAGCTCGAGTGAAGAACTGCTCGGCCCCGTCGATTTCGCGCGCACGGAGCAACTCTTGAGTCCGGATAACGCCAAGCAGCCTCCCCTGCTCCGGACCTAGCAGATTCTGGCCCCCGTCGCCGCGCGTCAGCGAGAGATAGCCGGTCCGTAGCAGCCGACCCTTCGACAGGTAAGCCAGGACTGCGGTGTTCTCATCGTCCGGATGGGCAGCAATGTAGAGGACGTTTCCTAAAACCGTAAGTTTTTTCAATTGAAGCTTTAGTGCAGCGGCGTCAACAGACTTCGGCCGGACATCGGCAAAACTTGCACTGACGAACAGGAACAGAGAAAACAGGTGCAGTTGCGTTCTTCTCATTGGTAACGACGGCATTTTCCATACTAGCAGAATCTCCAAGAGGTAAGGACTTCAGGACTTCAAGGACTCCAAATGACTGTAGGAACTTCAAGGACTCGAGGATGTCCGGGTCTATTTACCCTGATGGCTGACGTCAGTTAGACTCGTGAGAACGGAATCAGAGGCGGATCATGCTGTATACGGATACCAACCAGTCGGTGAAGCGGATGGCTTACGAAGACCTTGTCGACCTGATTCGGCAGGTTTTAGACAGAGTCGGTGTACCGCCTGAGGTGGCCGAAGTCGAGGCGGAAATTACGGCCGAGGTGGATCTAGCCGGAGTTCATTCACACGGGGTCCAGTTGGTTCCTTCCTTGGCAGCGAATATCAAGGCAGGCCGAATCAATCCGCAGTCTCCGCTCCGAGTGATTGCTGAAACTGCGGCTTCGGTGCTTTACGAAGCAGATCGAGCAATCGGGCGATACACCTCGGCCATGGCAATGGATGCGGCAATTGAACGGGCGGCGCAGTACGGGATCGGCCTCGTTTCGATTCGCGGCGTGGGACACTGGGGTCGCGGCTACAGCTATGCTCTAAGAGCAGCCAAAGCCGGCTATATCGGTATTGCCTTCACAAATGCCTCGGTCAATTTTCCCGCATGGGGGACGAGAGTCCCTTCACTTGGCAACAATCCGATAGCCATCGGAGTTCCAGCCGCAGAGGAGAGCGAACCGGTAGTTCTGGACATGGCTATGACCCAGGCGGCAATCAGAAAAATCATGGATGCCGCTTCAGCGGGCCAAGCTGTCCCGGTCGGCTGGGGGGTAGACGAAGAGGGTAGAGCAACCACGGATCCTCGGGCGATCCTCGAAAGCGGACGAATACTGCCGATGGGGGGGCACAAAGGTTCGGCCCTGGCGTTCATGATCGAACTACTGACGGGAGCACTTGCTGGCGGGCTTCTCTGCTTTGAGCAAGGACGTGAGGGCCGGCCTGATGATTTTGCAGGTGGATCAAGCAAGAGCTTTATCGCGATCCGCCCGTTTGGACCCTGGCTCAGGACCAAGACCGAGGCATTGAAAGCTCACCTGAAATCGGTCACTCCGGCGCAGGAACAGGGACCAGCCTCGTGGCCGGGAGAGCGCAGCTATCGATCAAAAACCGAATACCTCCAGGCCGGAATTCCATTCCGACCACCGTTGCTTCAAGTGCTGGAGCAACTCTCGTCGGAATACGCGATACCGCTGAGATTCAAGGGGTGAGAAGACAGGAGCCAGGACTTAGAAGCCAGAAGCCAGGGGCCACGACTTAGAAGCCAGGAGCCAGGAGCCAGAAGCAAGAAGACAGAGGAAGCCAGTGAAACGGAGGGATCAACAGAGGAAGGACAAAGGCACCAAGCGGTTGGACGTCGTGCGGCGTCCGAGGGCTCTCTGGCTTTCGGCTTCTGGCTCCTGGCTTCTGGCTTCCGGCTCCTGGCTCCTGGCTTCTGACTCCCTGGCTTCCGGCTTCTGGCTTCCGGTTCGCGCCCGTAACTCCAACTCTTAACGTCGCTTTTGTTTCGTTATAAAATAAGAGTAAGATCAGGCTTCCTTCACATCCCTGGTAGCTGCGACGACAATACCGACGTAAGAAGGAACCTCTTACTAATCCATAACTTGAAGACGCTGGTCAGCTCATTGTCAGACCGAAGTGCGCATAATGGGGACAATTAACCAGCGTCGGTCTCGCGGAAATTCCTGAAAGGAGTAGTTGAATGAGCAAGCGGTTCGCCACACTCGAGGAACTGCAAGCATGGCTGAACAGCCGGGAGCGGGGCGAGTATCAGATCGAATACATCATCAGGGAGGGCGGGGTTTTCATCGTGATGTTGCATCCGATCCGTAAAGTTGCTTGAGCGTCCACACTCTCCTGCGCGTGAGTTCGCAGGCAGGAGCCGAAAAGGCAAGCCGGCCGGGCGCAGGCGTCACGCCTGCGCCCGCGAGGCATTCACAACCCACCTGGTTACAATTCCTTTGCTTTAGATATACTGTCAACACCGTTACTCATCCACAAGGAGAGGCCTATGCTGAAAGAATTCAAAGAATTCGCGATGCGGGGGAGTGTCGTTGATTTGGCTGTCGGCATTATCATCGGGGCTGCCTTCGGAAGAATCGTCACTTCTTTTGTCAACGACATACTGATGCCGCCCATTGGACTTCTGGTTGGTCGGGTTAACTTTGAAAACCTGTTTATACCACTTACGGGAACCGGTTACGACACTTTGGCAGAAGCCAAGGCCGCAGGGGTCCCAACTATT
>DAOTAI010000429.1:0-4418 GCA_035593865.1 Acidobacteriota bacterium | reverse complement strand
GCTGCTGATCGGCGGGCTCGTAACAAATGATCTGCGCAAATCCGGCATAAAAGCGGGAATCCTGCTCGTTCTGCGAACTGTGCATGGAAGGGTCGTCCGCCACAGCGAGCATCAGCCCGCCGTGAATACCGGAGATGGCAGAGCTGATGTAAGGATCGGCCGCCACGTTCAAGCCCACATGCTTAAAGGATACAAGCGCCCGGAGGCCGCCATACGACATCCCTAACGCTTCTTCGTAAGCAACCTTCTCGTTGGTGGACCAGCGAGCGTGAATTCCGAGGTTCTCCTTGGCAGATCGGCTGCGAATGTATTCGAAGATTTCGGTGGAAGGCGTGCCGGGATACGCATAGACGCCGCTGATACCCGCATCTATTGCTCCCCGCGCCACCGCTTCATTGCCAAGCAGGATCTGTCGGTTCATGCGCTTTGCCTCTGCATTTCAGGTGCCGACCGGAAAAAAAGGTGTGAAATTGCGAGAACAAAGGGATAACTACCTTGCGCCTCTAACCGGGGCTGAGTCAAATCGCCCACCCTTGAGCATATTTCCCACGAGGGGCGACCCGCCAGGACGAGAAAACTGGACTCGTTGATTGGAACGCTGAACGCAGACATCTGCTGGTGCCCGGGTCGATGGCTCGGGTTTATTCTGGGCATTATCCGTGATTTTGGATTAGAATGGCCGCCGGTATGAAGGTGTTTGCCCTGCAGAATCGTGGCCATACCGAACGCCATTTCAAACCTTTTCCCCTTCAGAGACCTGCGGAGAGCCATGACTGAAATCGTAATCTTCGGCCGCGGAGGCCAAGGCGGTGTTACCCTCGCGAAGTTGATCGCTCTGGTTTATTTTCTGCAGGATCAGTTTGCGCAGGCGTTTGGCGTGTATGCGGCGGAACGATCGGGCGCGCCGGTACGTGCATTTGTCCGAATAGATAACAAAGAAATCATCTGCAGAAACCAGATCTACGAGCCAGACCATGTCATTGTTCTTGAGCGGGCGTTGATTGACGAGAGAATAACGATGGGGCTTAAACCGGGTGGGTGGCTCGTGTTGAATACCCCTCGTTCGCCCGAAGAGCTTGCAGGGCAGTTTCCCGGTTACCGGATCGCAACAATTGACGCGACTGCGGTCGCTATCGAAAACAACCTGGGAACCCGAACGACTCCTATCGTCAATACGACGATACTCGGCGCCGCGGCCCGTGCTCTCGGTGAGAAGTTCTCGGCGGTCGAGGCAGCCCTTTCCGAAGCGAAATTCCTGGGACCCAACCTGAGCGCGGCCCGACGAGCTTACGACTCGGTCCGTTGCCTTGGCGAGCCGGTCGGTACGAGTGCAATTCAGCCCCCGATTGCCCGAACGGGAACGACCCTGAGCATTTTAGATCCCGCGGCTGGAAGTCAGCCCACCATAAAGACAGGCACCTGGGCGAGGCAACGTCCCTATCACCGCAAACTTGGGTCGCCGTGCAATAGCGGCTGCCCGGCGGGAAATGACGTGCGGGGCTTTCTGGCCGCCATCCGAGACCGTGACCTCGACCGGGCGCTTTCGGTTCTCCACGCGACTTCGCCTTTTCCGGGGATTTGTGGGCGGGTCTGTCCGGCACCTTGCATGGAGGCCTGTCACCGCTCGGAGCTCGATGAGCCTGTAAACATCAGGGAGTTGGAACGGTATGTAGCGGATCATGCCCGATGTGCCCCTGCTTCGGTCTCGGCATCGCGCGATCGAGTGGCAGTAGTGGGCTCGGGGCCTGCTGGCCTTAGTGCGGCCTATCATCTGGCTCGACTCGGCTACCCCGTTCAATTGTTTGAGAGCCAGGCGGAGTTAGGCGGCGTGATGCGGACCGGGATACCACCTTACAGGCTGCCACGAGAAGTGCTCGATCGCGAAATCGCTTTCGTACTCGCGAACGGCGTTAGTGCGAAAACTAACACTCCCATCATGAAATCCGACCTTCTGCACTTATCTCGAGAATTCGCCTCAATATTCGTGGCCACGGGCTTGCAGGAGTCTCGGAATCTGAACCTGGGTAATATCGACCCCTTGGTCGTGACACAGGGAGTAGACTTTCTTAACTCAAGCCGCTCAGGCGCCGAGTCGTTGGCAAAGCAACAGGTTATTGTTATCGGCGGCGGCAACACCGCAATAGACGCAGCCAGAACCGCCAGACGTCTTGGCGCTGAAGTCCGGATAGTATACCGAAGGACGCGAGCCGAGATGCCGGCGATACCGGAGGAGATAGAAGAGGCGCTTGAAGAGGGGATCTGTCTGTCTCAATTGCTTGCGCCCCTTAGTTTGTCGGTCGAAAACGGTCACAGGATCCTTGAGTGTCAACTGATGCGGCTCGGCGAACCGGATGAAAGCGGAAGGCGAAGACCAGTAGCAGTCGAGGGAGCAAGCGGAACGGTTAAGTTCCCTTGCGACCGGCTTATCCTGGCCTTAGGTCAGACGCCCGATTTCTCGATCTTTCCGGAAGGAAGCGAAATCAAGGAGAACGGGAGACTTCTCGGACTTGCTGGCGCCCCTATTTTCGCCGGCGGCGATCTCCAGACCAGCGAAGGCACAGTTGCCGCGGCTATTGGAAGTGGACGAAAGGCCGCATGGCATATTCACGCTCTTTTGAGCGGCGAGAGTCTTTTCCCGGACGTTCCCGAACCGGTGCCGCTTCGGTGGATCAAGCTGAATTCGTACGCGCGTTCGCCCAGGCACGAGGCCCGGCTGAGGAGACCAGACGAGCGTGTTGGCGACTTCCATGAAGTGCGACTGGGTCTGGAAGAGCGCCCGGGTCACGCGGAGGCGGTGGAGGAAAGCCGCCGATGTTTTAGTTGTGGAAGCTGTACCCAGTGTGACATATGCAGGGCAAACTGCCCCGAGGGAGTGGTGATCCGCCGCGGCGACGAGTATTCGTTCAACTATGACTATTGCAAGGGATGCGGTTTGTGCCATTTCGAATGCCCTCGTGGAGTGATTGTGATGGAACAGCTGTGAGCGCGACAGACTTGACGAAGTAGAAGCTCACACGAACCGAGCGGGACTGATGAATTTTCCCGAGGAGAACCACCAACAATGGCCCGGAAGCTTTGCACAGGAAACTATGTCGCCGGTTACACTCTAGCCTCCGCTGGAGAAGCGAATCGCTTCGCCCGCGGCTGCGTCGCCGGAGGGTATCCAATTACTCCGCAAACGGAGATCATGGAATACCTCCGCAGCTACAAATTCACAAAAGGCATCGTTCAGGCCGTTGAGTCGGAACACAGCGCCATGGGGATGTGTATAGGAGCTTCTCTGGCTGGGGCGCGGAGTTTCACGGCGAGTTCCGCCAACGGTCTTGCCTACATGACAGAAAACGTCTACATGGCTGGGTACTGCCGGCTCCCCATTGTCATGGTCGCGGTCAATCGCGCGCTTGGGCCACCGTGGAATATCTGGGTGGATCAAGGCGACACGTTGGCCTTGCGTGATACTGCCTGGCTTCATTTTTACTGTGAATCTCACCAGGACGTCGCCGACACGATCCTTCTTGCTTTCCGCGTTAGCGAAGATCCCAGGATTCTTCTTCCATCGATCGTCGCGTATGACGGTTTTATCATTTCGCACACCTCCACGGGCGTCGACCTGCCCGAGCAGGAGCAAATCGATCGCTTTCTCCCGCCCTTTCAAGCCGCTCCACGACTTGATCACAACCGGCCGATCATGGTCGGAGCGATGGTGACCCCGGAGGACACAGCCGCACACCGAGTGGAACTCGCCGAGACAATGAACCGAGTCCCAAGTGTGTTTGACCAGGCACGAGACGAGTTTAAGAGCGTGTTCGGACGGCTGCCCGATGGGGCAATAACCGGTTACTGCCTGGATGATGCCGAGACTGTGCTAATAGCGTCCAATTCGATTGCCAGCACTGTCCGGGGCGTTGTCGACGAGCGCCGCCAGGCCGGGGAAAAGGTAGGCCTCCTTAAGATCAAAATGTTCAGGCCTTTCCCCCGTGCAGCAGTTGCGAAAGCACTCGCAAACGTCCGTCGCGTCGGCGTCATCGATCGCAATGTTTCTGTAGGGTCGGGAGGCATCTTCTGGCTGGAAGTCTGCGGCGCTCTGAGGTCGCGCAAGGAAATCCTGCTTCAGGGATACATGACCGGTTTAGGCGGCGGAGATGTGACACCATCGATCATCGAGGACATCCTTGAAGACCTCAAGCAGCGCACTGAGCCGGCTGAGCCGATATTCAAAGTCCAGGCTTACGAAAAGATGTACTAAACGGCGGAAAGAGTGAGTCCGCTGTTTGTGGCGATCAGGGCTGCGTTTTTCTACCGTGGCTGGACCCTCCTGCAACGATTTTCCGAAAGCCAGATAATCCAGCATTAAACCGACGCCAGCGTAAGGACTGTCCCCAAGAGGTACCTGAGAGGTCCCGCAAAAAGACTGTCCC
>DAOTAI010000428.1:0-4420 GCA_035593865.1 Acidobacteriota bacterium | reverse complement strand
GCCCCCGCCGACGTTGTGATCCTCGCGGATCCCGACGGCAAGCCTGAGGTAACGGGTGCATGGCTCGAGGGTGTGCCGCCGAGGATCTCGATTACGCACTCAAATGGGCGCGTGATGGCTGCAGCAGCTCCAGGGCGCTTGAGCGGGATTGGCCTCGATCTGACGGCCTTGCAAGACATCAAGCCTGGCTTCGTGCAGGCGGCCTTTGATGAAGGCGAGACGTCATCCGGCGAATCGCTAAGCGATGAATGGATTCTGCGTTTGTGGGCGGCCAAAGAAGCAGTTGGAAAGGCTTTAGGGCAAGGCATGCCCTCAGGGCCGCGTAGCTTGCGAATTGCGCGAGTCGACTTGTCGGCGGAAACCGTCTTTGTACTCCCCGCCGAAACGGCTCCAGACCGGAACGAATCGTCACAGGATCTCATACCCGTGTTGACCCGTCGCATCGGGGATTTCATCGTTGCAGGATGTTCAATCAAAGGGAGCCCCACATGGAAGCTGGAGGCGAAAGCCGGCGCGTCTTATTGAGCGAGCAAGAGATCATGCAAGGCTTGATCGAATTGATTGGCGAACTCGAGAGCGAGTGGGAACGCGATCTTTCTAAAGTCGGGCCCGATTCTTACTTGATGGGAGATCTGGGCTGCGACTCGCAGGATTTCGTCATGCTCCGCGCGGCTATCGAAACAAAGTATGGGCGCGACGACATCCCTTTTGAAAATCTCATCATCCGAGATGGTCAATTCGTTCCCGACATTCGTCTCGGTGATGTCGTCAAACTCCTGAAAGAGTCGTTGAATTCGAGTGAGGGAGGCCCTTAATGGGTGGCGTGTTCCTGATCGGGGTAGACGGAGCGACATTTTCCGTACTCAACCGATTGATGGCAGCCGGCGTTATGCCGTGTATGGCGCAGTTGGTTTCGAGATCCGTCCGTGCTGACCTGATTTCGACTCCCAACCCGTTCACACCCCCGGCCTGGACCACGATGACGACGGGTCGGACTCCGGGCAATCACGGTGTCTTCGATTTCGTCCGCATTCTCAAGACCAACGGCAGGCCGAGTTATGCCATGGCGACCTCGATGGACGTGAAGACGGACACGATTTGGGAGATCGCTTCTCGGGCTGGTTACCGCGTCGCCGCTTTGAATTTTCCAATGATGTTCCCTCCCCGCCCGGTCAACGGATTCGTCGTGCCGGGCTTTGTCCCATGGAAGTATCTGAAAAAGCACGTCTACCCCACTTCGCTGTATGACCGGCTGGCGACCCTGCCGGGGTTCGCACCCGACCAATTGCTCTTTGACTGGGATCTGGAACGGGAGGCGCTTCAGGTGCTTCCGAAGGAGAAATACGAGCAATGGCTTCGGTTCCACATCGACCGCGAACGCCTGTGGGCCTCTGTCCTGCTGTGGCTTATGCGAGAAGAGCCATGCGACCTGACCGGAATTGTCTTTGATGGGGTAGATAAGCTCCAACATCTCTGCTGGCGGTTTCTCGATCCCGATTCGCGGCAAAGCGCCGCTTCGGAATTCGAAGACCGTGTCCGTGAACTTTGCCTTGACTACTTTCGCCAGCTCGATGCCAACATCGGCGAGATTCTGGAGGCTGCCGGCGCCGATGCCTGGATTATCGTTGCGTCCGACCATGGCTTCGGACCTACCAGCGAGATTTTTTACGCCAATGTGCTGCTGCATCAGCATGGCTATCTGGAGTGGGCGGGAAACGCCGAACAGGACCAGCTGGGGCGTCAGGCCAATGAGGGACACCGCAGCCCGCTCGTCTACTTCGATTGGGCGCGCACAACCGCCTGCGCGTTGACGCCCGGGAGCAACGGTATCTACTTCACGCCGCGCCCTGGCTTCGGGACGGCCGCTTCTCCGAACTCAGAATACCGCACGTTTCGTGACGAAGTGGCCGAGGTGTTTCTGTCGTTCCGCCACCCGGACGACGGCGGGCAGGTGGTCACCCAGGTTCTGACTGCGGAGGAAGCATTTCCGGGCCGCTATATGGATCGCGCACCCGATTTGACGCTGGTGCTTCGTGACCGGGGTTTTCTGTCGGTGCTTAACTCCGACTGCGTGGTTCGCTCACGAAAAGAAATAGCCGGCACTCACAACCCTCTGGGGATCTTTCTTGCAGCCGGGCCAGGTATTTCGCAGGCTCGTGTTATCGATCCTCTTCACATCCAAGACGTCGCATCGATTCTGCTCCACGCGCTGGGTCTCGACGTCCCGGACGAATTCGAAGGATCGGTGCCGGAAGCTTTTCGCGGCTTCGCCACACAGTCAGGGCCCAAGAGCGGATATGCGGTTGCTACAGCAAAGTTGGGCCGCCTTTCAAACACGGAGGTTGACGAGGATACTGAAGCCGAAATGATCGCGAGACTCAAAGCTTTGGGCTACTTGGAGTAAGGCAAGTATGCAAAAGGCCCTTATCAATAACGTTAAAGTCCACTACGTACGCCGCGGCGCCGGACCGGATGTCGTCTTTATACACGGCTTGGGCGCCAATCTCGCGTTCTGGAACCTGTACATCGTTCCGCGTCTTGCGCAGTGGTTTCGCACCACCTCCTACGATTTGCGCGGTCATGGCCTGAGTGATGCTCCCGCTTCCGGATACGGGCTGGAAGATCTGGTTTCGGATCTCGCTTGTCTTTTCGATCATTTGCAACTGAACTGCGCCCACGTCGTCGGACACAGCTTTGGCGCGGCGGTCGCTCTTGAATTCGCGCTGGCCTATCCCAGCCGAGTCCGCAGCCTCCTGTTGTGTGATGCTGTCATTCCCGCGTTGCATGGTTTGAGCCGGCTCGTGCGCCGAAACCGCTGGTCAGCCCTGGGTGTCTCCGGGCAAGAAGCGCGAAATCAGCCCCATAGCGACGCCCCGTGGCTGGATTATTTGTTCGATGCACTCTGGGCGAACCAGCAAGTCCCTGCCGGGTTCGGGCCGCTTGCCAGACCTTTTCGTATGTGGGGAGGGAATGGCAGTCGGGCCGAGAAACGGTGGCGAGAATTGCTCGAGAACACCACCGCATTAACCGAACTTGCTTCGAAACTGCCGTTCTCGCGACATCGCCTGCGGAATCTCGACCGACCCTGTCTTGCGCTCTACGGTGAGCTGTCACGCTTCCGGCCCATCGGTCGATACCTTGCCCGCTGGATGCCAAACTGCCGGTTGGAGCTTATCCCGGCAGCGGGTCACTTCTTTCCACTGGCAATGCCGGAAATCTGCCTCCGGCATCTTGATCGTTTCTTAAAAGCGAACAGCACGACGGCGCCGTAAGAGGAGAGGTCTACCAGGAGAAATGATCAGGCAGGATACAAGGCAAGAGGCAACCCGATCGACGACATCAGTCGGATTGAGGGCAGCAGATTTCGTTCGTATAGCGGAGAACGGATTCGGAGATGGTCAAAATGCGTATGCGCACTCCATGGCGTGGTTTAAGGGGTGCCTGTACGTTGGGACGACCCGCAATAATCTCTGTCTCATCAAGTCGAATCCGCAGCGCGACACGATGCGGATTTGGCCGGTTCCGTGTCCCGATGATGTTTACACACTGGACATGCGAGCCCAGATCTGGCGCTACGAACCGGTGTCACGTCGTTGGAAGCGAGTCTACGTCTCGCCGTTGGTGCAGGGGACCAACGGCCGCCGGGTTCCGCGGGACATTGGCTATCGGAAGATGATTGTGTTCGAGAGCCCCACCCACGGGACTCCTTGCCTCTACGTCTGCTCGATGTCGTGGCTCGAGGCGCCAGGGGCGGTGGTGCTGCGTTCGGCCGACGGTGAAAACTTCGAGCCGGTATCGGAGCCCGGGCTTAAAGACACGTCGGTCAGTTCGTTTCGTGCCATGGCGGTTTTCAACGGTCGGCTCTATACCTCGCCCGCTGGAGAGGGCCGCGCATTTTATTCTGCGCGGGCACCTTTTGTACTGGAAAGCAAAGACCCTGCCGCGGGAGATTGGAAACCGGTCAGTCTCCCAGGTTTTGGCGATCCGGATAATACTGCGATAGTCGACCTGATCGTCTTCAATGATCATTTGTATGCGGGGACGCTGAATCCGCGAACGGGAATGCAAATCTGGAAGACGAAGGCTTCCGGCAAGCCGCCCTATAAGTGGACGCAGGTCCTGGGTGCCGGCGCGTTCCGAGGAGTCTTGAATGAAGGTGTCCTCACCTTTCACGTTTTCCAGGATGCGCTCTATGTTGGGAGCCACATTTCCATGGGTGGGCATGACCGGAAAAACTTTGTCGGTCCTGCCCCCGCCGAATTGCTGCGCATTTACCCTGACGACTCCTGGGACCTCCTGGTCGGCGACCCTCGCCAAACGCCGCAAGGTTTCAAATTTCCACTTAGTGACCGAGGAGCCGGGTTCGACAACCCGTTTTGCGGTTATCTCTGGGCGATGGCGGACCATGATGGCTGGCTCT
>DAOTAI010000427.1:0-4434 GCA_035593865.1 Acidobacteriota bacterium | reverse complement strand
TCATTGCCCCCGAACATCCTCTTCTAAACAAACCCAACCGTATCACGGCCGCGGATTTTGACGGCTGGGTTCAAGAACGCGGCCTTTACTTTCCGGGTGAGTGGGACGCCAAGTACCAGACGGTGATTGCGACCGCTGACCCGGGAGAAACCGAGCTGAAGGGCGGCGTCTTATACGCCGAATACGGGAAGGGAATTTACGTTTACACCAGTTATTCCTGGTTTCGGCAACTTCCGGCCGGCGTTGCGGGTGCCTACCGGTTCTTTGCCAACCTGATATCTGCGAGAGGCAGCGAAAGTGGCAGCTGACAACGAACTCGATTCCCGGCGAGACGAAGAGCAGCCTCCATTTGGGTCATGGCCCCTTTGGTACCTGGCTGTACTGCTAAACCTGGCGGTTCTGATCATTCTGTTCTATGGGTTCACTCGTGCCTTTGACTGATCGCCTCACCTTTTTGCCGATGTCAGCCACGGTTACAAGATCAAGCTCATGAGGACTCTTGACTGGGTAGTACTCGTTATCTTTCTGCTTTTTTCGGTCATATTCGGTATCCGGCGTGGACGGGGAACCCGCGACATCCGCGCCTACATGCTCGCCAACAAGAGCATGCCCTGGTATGCGGTAGCGCTCTCGATCATGGCCACACAGGCGAGCGCCATCACTTTCGTTTCAACCACGGGACTCGCCTATGCCGATGGAATGCGTTTTGTGCAGTTCTACTTCGGCCTCCCGGTGGCCATGGTCCTTTTGTCGATTTTTGCTGTCCCGATCTTTCACCGCCTGAACGTCTATACCGCGTACGAGTACCTGGAACGACGATTTGATCTGAAGACCCGTGTCCTTACATCGTCGATCTTTTTGATCTCACGTGGTTTGGCGACCAGCCTCTCGCTTTATGCACCGGCGCTGATCCTGTCTGTCGTGCTCGGATGGGACATACGCATAACAATCTGGCTGATAGGGACTCTGATCATCCTTTACACCACGCTTGGCGGAGTCGTGGGAGTAAACTGGAACGATTTTCAGCAGTTCCTTGTGATCATGGGAGCAATGTTCGTTGCCCTGATCACGACCATTCATCTGTTGCCGGAAGATGTCTCGTTTCGTGAAGCCGTGTCCGTCGCGGGAGTGATGGGGCGGCTGAATGCTGTCGACTTTTCGTTCGACTGGCAGAATCGATACAACTTCTGGTCGGGGCTGATTGGCGGGCTCTTCCTGGCGCTGGCCTACTTCGGAACCGACCAATCTCAAGTCCAGCGATACTTGACCGCGCGGTCCGTGGCTCAAAGCCGGCTCGGTCTCCTGTTTAACGGGCTGGCCAAGGTCCCGATGCAGTTCTTCATCCTGTTTGTCGGCGCCATGGTTTTCGTTTTCTACCAGTTCAACCCGAGCCCCGTATTCTTCAATCCCCAGGAGGAACAAAAGGTTATGGCGAGTCCGCTCGGTCCCGAATACGAGCGGATCCAGGCCCGATTCCGACAGGCACAGGAGGAACGAAGCGAACGGATACGAACCTGGCTGGCTGCTACTGAATCAGGCGACGCTGCGCAGGAGAGGCGGGCCCGGGCCGAGCTGGAGGCCGCGGATCGCGTGGTCGGCGAGCTGCGGTCGCAAGCCTTGGGAGTTATGAAACAGAATGACCCGACAGCCGATCTCAACGACACCAATTACGTGTTCATGACATTCGTCATCCGCTACCTCCCGGCAGGATTGGTCGGCCTGATCGTGGTGGTCATCTTCGCGGCCACCATGTCGGCGATCTCGTCGGCTTTGAATTCCCTCGCTACCAGTACTATCGTCGACGTCTATAAACGGTTGCTGTTCGAAAAGGCTTCCGACAGACACTACCTCATCATTTCACGCCTGGCGACCGTGGCCTGGGGCGTTTTCGTGATCCTTGTTTCCGAGAGAGCGGCGCGACTCGGTCCCCTGATTGAGGCGGTCAATATACTGGGGTCGCTGTTCTACGGCACGGTCCTCGGGGTTTTTATTGTCGCGTTCCTCTTGACGCGCGTCCGCGGGACAGAGGTTTTTATCGGCGCAGTGGTCGGACAGATTTTCGTTCTCTGGCTGTTCCAATACACCACGATTGCCTATCTATGGCTCAATGTGTTTGGCGCGCTCGCCGTCGTCGCAGTCGCCGTGGTCATGTCCCTGGCAGTGAAAACGACAGCCGGGTCGCGACTGGGCTAGCTTAATGTACCTTTATCAGAAGACTTCTCTGTAGTATGCGCGCTCAGACGGTCCAGCCGCCTATTCTTCTGAAGTCCGACGCGCGATCGTTGGCCCTGTAACTCCAGAACAGAACTCCCGCATACCCGTCCCGCCTGGCTCTCTCAATGTACGTGATGGGGTCAACACGAGTTCCGGCTGTGGGCGCCTCGCCGACCAGGCACGGTTTGTCCAGGTTGCGAATTCGCGCGCGCATCGAGGCGAAGCGCAGACGCCACGGTCCCAGATACCAGTGGCACTGATAAAGATCAAGTCCGAGGCCGCGCCAGTGGCGAAGCCACTGCGGACGGGCGCTTCCGATAGTGACCGGTTGCCGGGCGTGCCGGTGGATCATCTCGGTGCAATCCTGAAAAAAGGTCCTCAGGCTCTCGATGTTTACCGCACTGCCGGGCCGCAATCGGAACCTGAATCGCTTGCTGATCCATTCCGGCTCGTTCATTAGATCCCAGGCGAAGATCTCCGCGCGGTCTCCGTAGCGGGCGAGAAGCGGGCCGAGTGCGTTGTGAAGAAAAGATCGGCGCTTCATCGCTTCACTGATTACATCGGAACGTCCGGCGATCTGAACGCCGCCTACTACCGAGGGTGGGTAACACCAGCGAAAATCGAGCAGAACCGGCAAGAGTTGCAGGTCGGTTTTTGCCGCTGCCCGGAGAAGCGAATCGAAGTCTCGAAAGAAGAATTCGTCATACCCCAAGATGTTGCCGACAGCGTCGAATTCTGGTGAGGATCGGCCATCGGCGAAGACAAAAAACCGAATCACTTTCTTGCCGGTCGCAGGCAGACGGGCGGCAATCTCTTGGAAGTCACGGCTCAGCTCCTCTTCCGCCCCGGCCAGACCCCGGTAGCCCCACTGGCACGTGCCGAAATCTTGACCATAATGGCGCCAGGGATAGTTGACACCAACTATGAAACTGTCTTCTGTCATGGAGGGGCCATCCCATTTTTCATCTTGTTCGTGTAATTCCTGTGGATAACATAGGATCTTTATGGCCTTCAAAAATCCTGTTCCGTCGTCACCCGCAGCTGACTTTCGAGCGAAGGCGAGCTGGGTTTTATACGATTGGGCCAACAGCGGTTATGGCCTGGTGGTGATTACGGCCGTATTCCCCAGTTTTTTCATCAGCACGCTGTTGCCGCCCCTCCCCGGAAGCGCCGATCCCGGTCTCGTGGTGGCGGGAACGGAGCTTCCCGGCGATGCGGTCGTCGGCCTTTTGAACTCGGTCAGCATGCTTTTGATGGCTCTCGGAGCCCCCGTCCTGGGAGCGATTGCCGACATTCGGGGATGGGCGAAACGACTCCTGATCGTTTCCGCTACTGCCGGCAGTGTCTTCGCCATGTCGATGTTCTTCCTTGGACCGGGCGATTGGGTGCGGGGAGGACTGCTCTTCATAGGATCGAACTTTTGTTTCGGGACGTCATTTACCTTCTATAACGCCTACCTGCCACGGCTTACCCGCCCTGAAAAGCAGGGAAGCCTGAGCGGTTGGGGATTCGCGGCGGGCTATATAGGCGGCGCGATTGCTTTAATCCTGGCCCTGATTCTTATCCGGCAGGGAAAAGTTGAGCTGGCCCTGGCCTTTTCAGGAGCGTGGTGGCTTGCTTTCAGCCTGCCGGCTTTCTTCTTCTTGAAGGAGTTCGAGCCGCAAGCTCTCGAATCCGGATCTATTGCCCTGGCTGGCTTCCGCCGCGTCGCCGACACCTTTCGCAACATCCGCCGGTACAGAGTCCTGTTTCTTTTTCTGCTGGCGTATTTGCTTTACAACGACGGGGTGGAGACGGTGATCTCCATGTCTCCCGCTTTCGGGACGGCAGTACTGGGCATGACCCAGGATGATCTGGCGATGCTTTTCCTGCTGGTCCAGTTTATTGCCTTCGGCGGCGCCGCCTTCTTCGGTTACCTGGCTGACCGGTTGGGCGACAAAAAGGTGATCCAGGTTAACCTCGTGATCTGGATCGTGGCAGTAGGCGCTGCCTACCTGGTGACTAATCAGGTCCAGTTCTTCGTAATTGCCGGCCTGATCGGAATTGTCCTTGGGGGAGTGCAGGCCAGCAGCCGCTCCCTTATGGCCGCCCTAGCCCCTCGGCATATCCACAACGAAGCTTTCGGTTTCTTCTCCATCAGCGGGCAGTTCGCCAGCATCTTCGGCCCGCTTTTTTACGCCGGGTTCGCAACGGCAGCCCGCTCGCATGAACTCAGCCCGC
>DAOTAI010000426.1:0-4439 GCA_035593865.1 Acidobacteriota bacterium | reverse complement strand
ATACAGACAGATGCGCCTGCGAACAGGGGCAACAGTGGCGGCCCTCTGATCAACATTGAAGGAGAAGTAATTGGGGTCCTGGGATCCAAGATGGTCGGTGTGGATGTTGAAGGAGTGGCGTTCGCTTTGCCGATCAATTATGTTCGCGGCCTGCTTCAGATGCCTGACGAAAACCTTGAGTTGGCCGAGTTGTCGGGTGAATCGGCTAAAAGCTTTGGCGATCGTATCGAGTGCGTAGGTTGTGCCGACCACCTTTCTGACGTCAAGACCATCTATGTCGACACCTTCGGTAACACGGAGGCAGCCATTCTTGTCAGGGAGAAAACGATCAACCGAATTCACTCTGAAACTCCACTTCGCCCCGTTGGAGATTTGTCGGGGGCGGATGCAGTTCTCACGGGCTTTGTCGGGATGGATTCTGACGGGAGAGCAAACGTCGCCGTTGTCCGCCTGATCGGCAAGAATGGCACGATTTTATGGACCGCAGAGGCCACCCGCGGAAGGATCGGAAGCGCGAGCGTAGCGTGGCCAAAGAGTTGATCAAAGAATTGAAGAAGGCCCTGAGAGAAGGTAGACGGTAGGATGCTTTCCTGGGAGTCCAATCGGCGGTTTCGCAGTCAGTCAGGGACGTGTAAACAGGTACGCTCAAACGGTCAAGCAGAAGCCACAACAGGCATCTCGTCCCAAGTCCGCCCTTGCAACAGCCTGCCCGCTTTCTTCTTGTTAGTGCCACCCCATTGTTTGAAAAAGAACGGGACACCGGCGGCGACGCATTGACTTAGTATCTCGGTTACCCAGGCGGGATCCATCCGCCTGGCTCTCGGGCCGGACTCGCCTCCCACGATTACCCAGTCAATCGACTCCAAGTTGAGTTCCCGAACGGGACCAAGAAGGGGCTCTAGCGACAAAAATCTCACGGCGGCACCTGTTTTCCTTAGATCGTCGATCCGATACGTGAAGTCTTCATTCTCGACACTAACGCCCATCCAGATATTCGGCGCCCACTCGAGATGGTCACTCAGTTCCCGAAGCCGATCGGAGCGCTTGGTGAGGACTTGGAATCGGTGCCACCACGCCGATTTCATCACCGAGAACACCTCACGGATGAAGGGCAGGGGCACATCGGCGTGAAACAGGTCGCTCATCGAGTTTACGAAAATGTGCTGCGGCTTTTTCCATTTCAGCGGAAGCTCCAACGATTGCGGATGCAAGGTGAGCCTGAATCCGTTCACGTAATTAGGCTGTCCCATGGCCTTTAGTCGGATCGCGAGCCTCTCCGCGTAGCAGTTCTTGCATCCCGGGCTGATCTTGGTGCAGCCGGTCAGTGGATTCCAAGTTGATTCCGTCCACTCGATTTTCGTTGATGCCATATATCCTCAACTTCCTAGGATATGCTGCGCTATCTTGACGGCAATCTTCGCGCCGACAGGGTTGGCGGCGGCAAAGCAAAAAAGATAAAGGGGATTGCCTCGCGAGTTGCAAAGCGGCAAGGGGTTCGGTGCCACTCCGGGGAAAACCTTGTTCAGCCGTTCTACGTAATATTTTCCGATTTCCTCAATCTTTACGATCTTCTCGGTCCTTTCTTCCGATCCAAATAGACCCCGAAAGGATCTAGTCCCGTAAAAAGCACCGTACCAATCATCAGTGCCAAAAACCTGATTCAACCTTTCCCTCACGCTCTCGCTGATCTTGCCATCTATTCGGATCAATCGGTTCACAGCGATACCCAGTGGGAAAAGAAGCCACAGGTCTATCGCCTTCGTTTTCGCGATGGCCTCAATAGTATCCCAGGGGACCTGCATTCCGAACGGATCCAAAAACAGCACTGCACGGCGCTTGTCCCAGCCAGATTTCGAACACAAGCTTTTGAGAAACGGGTTCGCGTCCTCATTCACCAACTGGATGCGGTCTCGAAGATGGCCGTATTCCTCCTTGAGTCTTTCCAGCTCGGAGAATCGGCAAGGATCCTTCTCCACGAAGATGTACTTGTGAAATCGCGGCTCTACCTCAAGTGCAATCCGAGCAGAACCGTGAACGAACTCCTGGGTGTCATCAGCTGCCAGCTCTGGGAGAAGCAGCTCGTTCGGGTCACTTTCGTCCCTCACCTCTCGGATAGCCCGTTCCGGCGAACGCGTCGATGTAGGCGAATCGAAACGTCTGTCTCGCCATGATTCTCGTGTAGGCTGCCAAGTGTTTGCGGAGCGCCCTGAGTTTCTTGTCGGTCCAGTCTCCGCCAAATCGCTGCTTTGTCTTGTCCATTCGTCCCCGGCGCCGAGTCGCTTATACTTCACGGCCCCGGCCTCCCCCCGATTTCATTCGATAGTGTACAGGGGGACAATGACTTAGGAGGACAAGCAAGGAAGAAAAGGGACATTCTCTGTAGACCTGTTCGTCGAAAGGAAGCAGTGGGCACAGCTATAAAGTGAACCTCCTAACCGCTTCCTCAACGAGCTCGAATACCCGGCCGTCGTCGTTCTCTCTGGTTCGTCCGAGTAGGCCAGTAATCCATCGCTCGGGTAATGCTGAACGACCGTGCAACGCGCCGACTGCTGCGCCAATGATCGCCCCGATCGTGTCGTTGTCCCAGGTATCGGTCACCGCCCTGACGATGGCCTCTTCGGGGGAATGTCCGAACCGGGCGAGGGTCAGGACCACAATAGGGACAGTCTCTAGCAGGTAAGCGCCGGAGAACCACGTTTCGGAAGCGGTATCGATATCCATCTCGGTTTTGATCGACGCCCGCACGTGCTGCTCCAAGAACTGGCACAGGGTTCCGTCAAAACCCAGTCCGCTTCGAGCGTTCGATTGATACTTCCGGCCGGTCTCGACCGCAGAGGCGTACTTCAAGAACGTGTCTAGCCTCCAGGTTGGCTCGGGATTTGTGTCCTGCCTTCCCAAGCACTCCCACAACATGCCCACAAAACCGACACTTGCGGCTACGGCCATCTCATCGTTGTGGGTGACTACGGTCGCGGCTAGCGTGTCCTCCCAAAGCCGAACAGAAGGCGACTTGAGCTGCGGGAGAACGACAGGCGCAATCCGCATCAGCGCCCCATTGCCAGCACTGTTTGCGCCAGCCTTGTACCAAGGGCTCCCAGCCTTCAGGTTGGCGATTGCAGCCCGAACTGTCTGTCCGATCCCAAGAATCCGGGATTCAGCGAACCGGCGCGCGACGTCGTTCGGGTCGAGTCCACCCTTCGCCAAAAGGGACTCGAGAGTCCAAAAGGTTAACTGGGTGTCATCAGAGGGGAGTCCGCGTGGCTCTCCTGCTGCCCTGGGGTTGGGCAAATAGTCCCGGATATCGCCGAAATACCGCCTCCTCGCGTATCCCCATCTCCCCTCTGTCGTATTTCCCAGACTGTCCCCAATCGCCACGCCAAGCAGCATGCCTTCGATCCGGTCTGGCGACGGCGAGATGGGAGCGGGAAGGGGAATTCGGTCAATGCAGTATTGAGGGAAAAGTTCACGAATACCCGGTTTCATTCTTTTCTCGCCGCATTGTTCATACTAGCCGAGGGCCGCCCGGCATGCGCCTTGTTCTTTCAAAGGCACAGGATCAAACAACGCCAAAGGGATTTGATAAGAACGTCCCCACTCGTAATGCGCAGCGGTACCGGGATGTCTGGGAAGAACGACGCTGGGCTGAGATACAATTGCTCCGGTCAAGTGGAGAGCGCTTGCGCCTCTTCCGGTGATTAGGTGTGCGGTGCATGTGGTTCGATGTGATGGTCCCGGATATACGGGACACCTTCGCCCGGGCGCTTGCCGCGGGCTGCCGGGAGGTCCAGCCTGTGACGGAGATGGCTGAACACGGTGTTACGAATGCGTCGTTCATGGATCCCTTCGGCTACCACTGGCTGCTGAACCAAGTGCACAGAAATGTGAGCTTCGATGAACGCGTCAAGCTGTGGGAAAAAAAGAATGAGTGCTGAACGACCGAGAACTACCGATTTGAGACCGAAGAGAAAAACTATGAGGACTTCGTCAGCGGGCGGGTGCTGTACAACCGCAAAGGAGCAACAGCGTTCCCGGTGCGGCTGGGGAGCGAAATGCACAGCGCTGTCTGGAGCATGTGCGGAACACAAAAGGAAACGTGCCTCTCACACTCTACGATCCGTGCTGCGGCGGTGCCTACCTGCTGACGACCGTGGCTCTGCTCCACGGACAAGAATTCTCCTGCTTGTATGCCTCCGACGTGGACAGGGAGATGCTGGAACTGGCGCGGGCCAACCTTTCACTGCTGACGCCAGCGGGGATTGATCGGCGGATTGCGGAAATCCGACAGCTGATCGACCTGTACGGTAAGGATTCACATAGGCAGGCACTGCGGAGTGCAGAGCGGATCAGAGCAATGGTGGAGCAGATTCCGCACCTTTCCGTCAAATGCCTGCAGGTGGATGTACTTCAGCCTGGTCTAACGGATGTCATCGCACCAGTTC
>DAOTAI010000425.1:0-4461 GCA_035593865.1 Acidobacteriota bacterium | reverse complement strand
GAGCCGTACAATAAGGATCTTCCTGGGGGAAAACGACGGATGAGTGGCCATTTTCGCGTTCCCGGCCGGCGCCTCACAATTCGGGTTCGGTTTCCCCGCTGATCCGCTTGAGATAATCACGGGTGGAATGCTCCTTCGCGTCGCCGACGATCGCGATTCTTCCGCCGTAGCCCAGAACCGTCTCGCGTTCGGGGACGGTTTCCTCGCTGTAATCGGTGCCCTTTGCGTGGATATCCGGGCGGATTTCGCGCAGCAGCCTATCTGCCGTCTGATCGTTGAACAGCACCAGGTAATCGACGCATTGAAGAGCCGCCAGGATTTCGGCTCTTTCCAATTCGGGCATCAAGGGCCGGCCGGGGCCTTTCAGCTCCTGGACTGAAGAGTCCCCGTTCACGGCGAGTATCAGGATATCGCCCATCTCCCGCGCTGCCTGCAGATACCGGATATGACCGACGTGGATCAGATCGAAACAGCCGTTTGCGAAGACGACAGTCCGCCCAGCCTTGCGAGCTTCCTCGGCAATTCGCTTCAACTCAGGTAAGGTCTTTAACTTAGAGCATAGCATAGTGAACGTGTGAAATATGAGAAGCTGTGAATGATTCCAGGCAAAATGGTTCCCGCATCCGCTAAATTTTTCATATATCGTAAGCTATCAGCCGTGAAGTTGTCAGCTATTCAGCGCCGGAGTCAGTCGAAATAATCCATTCAGCAGCCTCAAGCAAGTCTGCGGCAACGTAGTCGGGTTGCAGTTCCCCCAACTGCGGGATTGCATTGTTACCATAGCCGGTTTTCACCAGGACGGACCGGCATCCGGCAGACCGGGCTGCGCCGATGTCGCTCGCCCTGTCCCCCACCACGAAACTGCTCGGCAGATCGATATGGAGATCGGAAGCGGCGCGGAGGATCATACCTGGCGCGGGTTTTCGGCAATGGCACGCGAGGCGATATTTCTCCACGGCCGCGTCAACGTAATGCGGGCAATAATAGAAGGCGTCTATCCAAGCGCCCTGCTTTCTGAGCCGGTTCGATATCTCCTGATGGATCAAGTCAAGTTCATTTTCGTCCAGGTATCCCCGGGCAACCGCGGATTGATTGCTGATTACGACGATCAGAAATCCCGCCTCCCGAAGCCGGCGCAAGGCCAGGGGCGAGAACGGGTAAACCTCGATCTGATCAATCCGCGACAGGTAGTTCACCTCCTCGATGATAGTCCCGTCCCTGTCGAGGAATACTGCACGATTAGCCATGGGTTAAGCAGGTTTTTGCCAGCTCAAAGACCTCACTAACCTCGATACGGTCAAAGCAGCGCAGGTCAAGCGGGCATTCTCGCAAAAGACACGGACTGCATTCAACATGTTTATGGACCACGATAGCTTTGGGACTGTAGGGACCGGTAGCGATTTCATCGGTAGAACCAAAGAGCGCGATCTGGGGGGTATCCAGCGCGGCAGCCAAATGCATCGGGCCGGAATCATTGGTGATGAAAAGATCGCACAGAGAAATCAAGGCGATGAGGGACGGAAGGTCGGTTGCTCCGGCGAGAATGACCGGGCGTTGTCGCATCTGATCAGCGATTCCTTGCGCAATCCGCTGCTCCCCCTTCGAACCGAAAATCAAGATCTGGGCGCCGAGCTGATCGATAAGGAGGTCGGCCAGGGAGGCATAGCGATCGACGAACCATCGCTTTGCCGAACCAAAGAAAGCGCCTGGGTTAAGGCCGACCAGCGGCCGTCCTTGCACGATTCCGTGGCTTGCCAGGATCTGTCTGCCCGCTTCCAGAGCGGAGTCGGTGGGAACGAGGTGAATATCCGGCTTGAATTCCGGGTCGGAGAGGTAATCGTGCTCCGAGAGCCCGGTCTGGAACAGGAGGTCAAGATAGTAATAGATCTGATGGCGACCGAGCTGTTTAATGCGCGGAGTGGCGGCCCGGGTCAGAAGCAGGCGTCGACCGTCTGTCCGATATCCGCGCCTGTCCGGAATGCCGGCCGCAAAAGCCAGCAGCGCGGCGCCGAATGCGTTTTGCAGGAGCACGGCCCTGTCTGCCCCCCGGGCAACCGTGAGTGCCTGTCTGAAATTCGCTACCCGCGAGGGTGTGACGTCGATGGTGACGACCTTGTCAACCAGTCCCTGGCCCTCAAAAAGACCGGCGACCCAGGGGCGGGCCGCCAAGATCAGGTGGTCGTCTGGATAGAGTCGTCGCAATTCGCGCAAAGCGGCGATGGACATGACCGCATCGCCAATCCAATTGGTGCTGCGAATAAAAACTTTACGACTCATCGACGCTGTTTCCTGCCTCACCCGTGAATTTTCCGGTCCCCGTTTGTGAACAGTCCTCGCACTTCCTCAATCAGCTCCTTATCGAATTCCTCCGGGTCTTCCGGCCTTGCTTCAATTCGCAGCGCGTAGACCGGTGTGGTATGGTCCGCCGGCATCGGCAGCCGAGCCGCATCTTTTTCTGTGGTGACAATGGCTTCAGCCTGGAGCCGTCGTGCTGTATTGAAAATACGTTCGAGATCATGCGGACGAAAGTGGTGATGATCACGAAATTCTATGTTCTCCAGCACGTCAATTTGATAATGATTGAGATCCTGCAGGAAGACAGCGGGATTACCAATGCCGGAAACGGCCAGGACCCTTTTGTGGAAAAGGTGGCGAACGGGATAAACGGCGCCGGTTCGTAGCTCCACCCATCCGACCGCATCGTGGTAGAAGTAACTGACCCTTGCGACCCTGTTTCGACGCCGGATCTCGGTCTCGAGTGCTTCCTGATCGAAAGCCATATGGGCGCGGGTCACTATTATGGTATCCGCACGTTCAAGCGCCGTCAGCGGCTCTCGCAGCCTGCCGGCCGGCAAAAGGCGGGCGTCGCCAAGCGGGTCGGTCGCGTCCAGAACCAAGATATCAAGGTTCCGGAAGAGTTGCAGGTGCTGGTAGGCGTCATCCAGGATAAAGACCAGGTTCCGATTCTCTTCGAAGCCCGGAACCAGGCGAGCGCTCTGGTAACGGTTCTTGCCGGCCGCAATTGGCACTCCTTCGAGCCTGGTGGCCATCAGGTACGCCTCGTCACCGCATTCCTCTGGAGTGGTGAGCAGCCGTGACCCGTCTGAAACCAGTCGGCCTGTGTGTTCTGCCTTCCCCTTGTAGCCGCGGGTAAGGATGGCAGGGTCGAGTCCTGTTCGCTTCAAGGTTTGCGCTAAATACATGACGAGTGGTGTCTTGCCCGTTCCTCCAGTCGTGAGGTTGCCCACGCTGATTACGGGGTGCGGCAAACGACGAGTCTTCAACAGCCGGGCTTTATACAACTTCAGCCGGGTTTGAACCGCCAGTCGATAAAGCGGCGAGAAGAGAATCAGGAGTCTCGAGTGGGAAGTCATTGCTCCAGAAGATTATCCCCGAATTGACCGAGTTGGACGAGTGAGAAGCTATGGAAAATCCGGGTGTTTATCCGCGTAATCCGCGCGATCCGTGCAATCCGCGGGCATCCCAGAACCGCAGATAGCACGGATCGCGCGGATTACGCTGATGAGCATTCCAATTTCTTGCGCGTTCTCAGTGTGTTTGATTGAGTATTGTTCTGACAACCTCCAGTGTGCGTTTGAGTGCGCCCTGGTTCTCGCGGACCACCCGGCGAGCGTTGTTTCCCAGCCATTTGCGGGCGGCGGCGTCCTGGAGTAAGTCACGGGAACGATCGAGCAGTTCATCCTGGCTTGAAACCTGGATAGCCGCGTAGGCCTGGACGAAGGTGTCGGCTATTTCTTTGAAGTTCTGCATGTAAGGACCAAAAGTAATGGGCTTTCCGAAGTTTGCGGCTTCGATGATGTTGTGCCCTCCCCAGGGAACCAGCGACCCGCCGATAAACACAAGATCTGCAAGCTGGTAAAGATAGGCCAGCTCCCCAATTGTATCGAGTACCATGATCTCCGGTGCGCAATTCGAGGAATTGAGCTGCGAGCGGCGAACCGGGCGCCATCCCCGGCTGGCCAATACCTCGGTAATTGCTTCGGCTCGGTGAGTATGTCGCGGAGCGACCAGCCAGCGCAGGGAAGGGAAGTCGCGCTTCAAGGCTGAAAATACTTCGGCTAGTTGCTCTTCCTCCTGTTCTCGGGTGCTTCCGCAGATCCAGAGCAACGAACGCTCGTCGGGTTTGAGGATCGCCGCCAGCCGTTCTACGGCCTGGCTCTTTTCAGGATCGGGCCTGAGTTCGTAGTCGTACTTAAGATTGCCTACTGTTCGAACACGATCGGGAGGTGCGCCCAAGTCTACTATCCGCTGCTTGTCGCCCTTCGACTGCATACAGAATTGGTCAATCAGTCCCAGCACGGGTGCGAGAAGTCTCCGGGCGCGGCGGTAACGCGCCAGGGATCGGTCCGAAATTCGTCCGTTGATGAGGACGACGGGTGTTTGATCTCGGTGGGCCTGAAACAGCAAGTTCGGCCAGATTTCGGTCTCGGCCACTAGGAC
>DAOTAI010000424.1:0-4464 GCA_035593865.1 Acidobacteriota bacterium | reverse complement strand
TCTGCGGGTGATCGCCCGCCGGCCGGTGGTCAGCTTCGTGATGTTCGGTGACGGCACGCTCGAATTCCTGAGCGCTGTGGAGGGCCAGCCAGCCCTGCAGTAACCCGAAATTCTTCGGTCCAGTGAATGGCCCTGGGCAACGCGATGAGAACATTCGGTTTTGTTTTGCTGGTTTGGTCTCTTTGCAGCTTGCTCGGGGCCCAGACCGACGCGACGGCCGTTCTTGCACTGACTGACAATAGAAAGAGCTACCCCGGGGAGGAGATCCCCCGGTATGAGAAGCTCGAAATTACTTTCGCAGTCAACACAAGCGCGACCAACTACTTCCTTCCTTATGCGAGCCAGGCCCCGGCTGGCATCCAGGCGGGAACCGGGATCAGTGTGGACGCCATCTTCACCGCCCCGGACGGAGCTCTCTACAGCCAGCCTGCTTTTCATTACCAGGAGTTCGATCATCAGGTGAAAAGCAAGTGCGATTGGCTCTATCCCACCGACAACTACATGTGGAAGGTTCGCTTTTCGCCAAATCAACCAGGCGTCTGGAGTTATCGAATAGTTGTTCAAGACGCCTCCGGAGTACGCGAGTCAGACACGAGAACATTCAATGTAGTCGAGTCATCCAGCCATGGCTTTGTGCGGGTGAGCGAAAAGGATCCCCGCTACTTCGAGTTTGACGATGGGACCTACTTCCCCGGCCTTGGATACAACATGAACTACAACCATGTGTCGTGGAAGAACCCGGTGGTTGATAACGAGCACAACTTCCGGGTGATGGGTGAAAATGGCATACAGTTGGTTCGCATCTGGCTTTCCCAGTGGGCCATTTACGGCTCAGCCTGGAACCCCTGGCGTTCTCACGTCAAGAACGGGTACTTTCCCAATGAATCTTTGAGCCTGGAAGAGAAGCACCCACACAGCGATCTGTCGTTCAAGATCAGCTATCCAGAGAATCCCTGCATTCTATGGGGTTGGGGCACTCATCAACTGCCGGTCAAGCGGAACAAAACCTACCGTCTTCATGTTCGCTACAAGGCTGTGAACATGGGTACGGCGCGCCATCCAAATAAACCGCACGGGTTTGTAGTGAAGTTGAGTGGCTGGGCGTGGCCCGAGGAAAAGGGTCGACGCATTACTGAGCCGGGTGTCGGGACTGTAGTCACTCCTCACGTATCGGGCAACAGCCATGGCTGGCAGGTGCTGGAAGGGAGCTTTAACGCCGGTGATAACGACTTCCTCGATTACTTGTACCTTGTCCTGGAAAACATCGCCGGCGGAACTGTTTACGTGGACTACATCAGTGTCCGGGAGGAGCTGGCGAGTGGCGGTTACGGTCCCAATATCGTTCCGAAACCTTCGCCAAATGTTCACTATTACGTCGACCAGAGAAACGCCTATGCCTTTGACCGGGTGCTGGATCTTGCCCATGCAAACGGTGTCTATCTGCGGCCGGTCATCTTGGACAAGATGGACTGGGTTTTTCGTCATATCGATCTCTCGGAGAACTGGATTCCGAATCAGTCGTCCTGTTGGGACGAAAACCCTCACAATGACCCGTCTACGTGCCCTAAAGGAGCGGTCTGGTTTTTTGGAAACGGCCGCCAGGAACACAAAACGCGCTGGCTGCAGAAAGCCTGGTGGCGGTACCTCCAGGCGCGTTGGGGCTACTCACCCAACATTCATTCCTGGGAGCTCCTCAATGAAGGGGATCCGGGCGACAAGAACCATTGGGCGCTGGCTGATGAGTTCGGGCAGTTCATGCATTCCGAGGTTTTTGGCGTTCCGGTTAAAGACGGCGAGAGGTTTGCTATAGACCATCCCAATGATCACCTTGTGTCCACCTCTTTCTATCTCTACTTCCCCGTTCTCTTTTACAGGAACACGTCCGGTGAGCACGGCAACGTCGATTTCGCGGATATTCACCGGTACATCCGATTCGGCGAAGAAGGGTTTGATGATCTGGCGCTCGAGACTTCGCAGCTCAGTATGAGCCTGAGAAGTCTCGTGACGAACAAGCCGATTGTTCGAGGCGAGACCGGGCTGCGGGATGTTCCGGAAGGGTTCATAACGGACAGCGGCCTTTGGTTGCACAATCTCATCTGGGCGAGCATCAATCCCGGCGGGATGATCGATTCGTATTTCTTTGAAGATCGCCACATCTACCCAAAAGACAAGAAGGGCAGGTACTTGTATGATCATCGGCCCGAGTACGGCAACTTCTATCGCTTCATAAGCACAATCCCTCTGAACAACGGGCACTACCAGGATGCGGATCCTGAGATCTCCAATCCAGCGTTGCGAGCCTGGGGGCAGAAAGACCTCACCAATGGCAACGCTCACCTTTGGATCCAAAATCGGGAGTACACCTGGAGAAAAGTTGTCAATAAAACTCCCGATCCAGAATCGGGAACGGTCATTCTTCACGGA
Organism: Acidobacteriota bacterium; assembly: GCA_035593865.1. GTDB lineage: Bacteria > Acidobacteriota > UBA6911 > RPQK01 > RPQK01 > RPQK01. Next base: position 2,040 of record DAOTAI010000424.1, on the reverse strand, counting down.
TTCAAGCCAGGCGCGAGCTTCTTGATCGAATGGTGGGACACCTCGCAGGGCGCGGTATCAGGGCGCGAAACACAGCGCGCTGACAGTTCCGGACGGATCAGCTTGAGTGTTACCAGGTTAGCTACGGACGTGGCGGTCAAAATCAGCCAGACGGCAAACAGACCGCCGGTGGTCAACGCCGGCGCCGATCAGACCGTGGCGCCGGGTGCCAAAGTGATCTTGACCGGTTCCGTTTTCGATCCGGATGGCGATCCGGTCACCTACATTCCCTGGGAGCAAATCAGCGGTCCGAACGTGTTTCTAAGTAAAGTCGGAGCAACGGCCAGCTTCACTGCTCCCTCTGTCAACTCCGACACGGAGCTTGTCTTTCGGTTCGGGGCGAGGGATAGTCAGGAGGCAATCGATGCCGACACCGTTAGGGTATTGGTCAACGCACCCGGCTTCATCAAGGTGAGCGCCGGTGCGGATCAGCAGGTCCTGGCCGGCAGCATGGTCACGCTGAACGGCTCCCGCATCGATCCGGGGAATGGAGAGTTGTTGAGTTTTCAGTGGAAACAAGTTGCCGGTCCCCCGGTCGTCCTTTTGGAATCCGACACACCCACTCCCCGTTTCCACGCGCCGAAAGGGTTACCTCTCGCTGAATTTGCCTTCCGCCTGACTGTACAAGATAAGTACGGAAATCAGGCGAGCGACGAGTGTCGAGTCACCGCATTGAAGGCCGCGGATCTGTTCTTTCCGTCAGATTTGCATCACAGCGGCCGTGACTTGGAGAGTGCCTTTGTCGGCGTCGCGGTTTTCAACTCCTCCCCTGAACCGAGTACTGTGGAGTTCGTTGGTGTAGGTGAGGCGGGGGAAGCCGGGACATTGGCCAGTTCTGTTCTTTCAGCAACATCCCAAGACGCCTTTCTGACGGCAAGCCTGCCGGGTTCCGGCAGTTATCAGGCGATTCTCGCCCGTGATCAAAATGACAGCCTGCAGGGGTTCTTCCTCGTAGGCGACGGCCGACCCGACAAACTTGACGGGGTAGGCAACCTGATGGCGCCCTCGAAGTCGCTTTTCTTACCGATAGTCAGGGGCGAGCATTGGAACAACACCGTTCTGTTTATCAGCAATTCGGAGACACAGCCTGCCGTGGTTTCAGTTGAAGTAGTGGGATACGATGGGCGGGTCACCGCGAAAAGAGACATTCAGCTTGATCCCCGATTGTCACGAAGGATCGCCTTGTCTGACCTCTTTCCGGCCAATTCATTGGCACGGGAATGCTACATTCATCTGGCTTCAGATGTGCCGATCTCCGGGCTCGCGATTCTGGCGGGAAAGCTGGATTTTTCATCAGTATGCGGTCAAGCCCCACAAGGGACCTCGATGCTCTGGCTGCCTCATTTTGTCTTCGGTCGCAATGGCGAGGACACCGAGTTGCGCTTCATCAACGCGCAAGAGACCGCGCTGGAGGCCCGGCTCCTGATCTATGACGACAGCGCGACTTTATTGACAGCCCGTTTGCTGACGATCCCGGGTAAGGGGCTCGTGATCAATCGAGTGTCGGAACTGCTCACGCCGGCGGGAATTCCCCCCGAAGCCTCTCTGGCAAGCGGATACATTACAGTTGAAGTTTTCACGGAAGAAAGCAGCCTCATAGGCGCAGCTGTTTTCACCAGCACTCTTGGCAAAGCTCGATCTATTTTGCCTTTCTGGCGACAGCCTCAGAACGAGACTTTGTATCTGCAAGTTGCGCAGTCCTCAGAAGACGGAGTTTTCACTGGCCTTGCCATTATGAATCCCAATGATCAAACCGTATCGGTAACCGTCGAGGTTTTTGACCAGAACGGACGCGTCACCGGTCGCAAGAACCTGTTTATTGACGCGGGCAGGCGGGTGGTCGACCTCCTCGACGGCGTACACTTTTTCGGCCCGTCCTTCCGGCAGATGAAAGGCTACATGCGAGTAACGGGTGACCGTCCGATTGTCAGCTTCGCCATGTTCGGCGATGGTCAAACGCAGTTCCTGAGTGCAGTGGAGGGTCAGCCGGCTTTGCAGTAA
>DAOTAI010000423.1:0-4471 GCA_035593865.1 Acidobacteriota bacterium | reverse complement strand
GCGAGTTGAAGACGGGTTATGGAGTTGTCACGTCAAACTGTCCGCTTCAGGTGCAGGCGGTTTTTACCAGTGTGGGAGATGATGGGACTGTGCGCGAGGCCGGGTCGTGGGTGTGACTCCCTCCTACCGGCTTGTTGGCGCCATACTGAAAGAGTCAGAAAGGCAGATAGACACGGCGATCGCTGTAGTGAACCCGAACGACACGGATGGAATTGTATGGGTTGACCTGATCGACGACCAAAGCGGCTCTATTGTCGCGAGCAGCAGTATCACACTGCCGCCACGTGGGCAGAAAGCAATGTTCATTTGGGAGCTGTTTCCCGAACTCGAAGGGCAGGACTGGCACGGCAGCGTCCGAGCCGTTACCTGGACCTGGGGCTGTGCCGGAACAATGGTGCGTACTCTTGGAGGGTTTGCGACCGCGGCTGTTCCCTGTGCGAGCTTCTGACGGCGTCCTGGGAAGGAAAAGGGGGTGCCTGCTCCAATCCGCGTAATCCGCGCTATCCGCGGGTTGACGACGGGAGAGATCCTCGACGTGAAGTTCGAACCTTCATCTTTCACAAGTGTGACGTAGTCCACCAGATTTTCGCGCGATTCACGGTAGGCTAAGCGTCTTGCGAGTGATGTATGGCTAGCAAGCGTTTTACCTCCCTGACGTTGTGGATACTGGCAGCAGGAATCTCGGTCCTGCTGGTATTGTCTTTTCTCGATGTAAACCCCCAAGCGCCGACTTCAGGCGAGGACGTCCGATCCTTAAGCGCCAGACCGGAATCGCGGCGGGATTCTGCCTCTCCTCATGTTTCAGGCACGGGGCCCGACCTGCTCGAGTCTGCCCCTCGGATGGAGTCGCTCAAGCGGAACTGGAGCGACGAGGGAGGGCTCGCTGCGCTCGCGGATCTCGGCAATGCCAACCGGCGGCTTCGACGAGAGGTGCTGCACGATTTCGTAGCCACCCTCGATGAATCGTCGGTCTACGACCTGTTAGCCAGGCTGAACGGTCTGGACTCGGAAGATCTGCGCGCCGATTTGAAGCAGTCGCTGCTGGAGCGTCTGGCTGAGCTGAATCCACCCCGGGCGGCGATGCTGGTCGATGAATTGCCGGACACCAACGAACGGGCCGATCTGATGTTGCACGTCGCCCGCCACTGGTCCGGCGCTGATCTTTCTACCGCGACCGAGTGGGCTGTGGAATTGCCCGAAGGCACACCCAAAGAACTCACGATTCGATTCCTGGCTGAGAACGCGATGAGCGAAGCCCCTGCTACTGCGGGTCAACTGATCATGACGCTGCCCGAAGGCCCAGTGAAGTCGAACTTGCTGGATCAGCTCGTAAGGGAATGGAGTGCCGAGGATTTTGATGCCGCTTTGGCTTGGGCACAGTCTCTACCAGAGGGATCAGACAAGGCCCGGGTCTTAATGCGCCTGGGTTAGACGATGTATCCTGTTTTCAGCAGGAGCAAGGCGGCTATCGAACGCGACCCGATTGGTGTCACTTCTTCCGCTTCGCTGATTGCCGGGGGGTGGTGATGAAGAGCGAGAAGGAGAAAATGCTTGCCGGGGAGCTTTATGACCCGCTTGATACCGAGCTTTCCGCCGAGCGGCGGCGAGCCCGGCTTCTCCTTAAGACGCTTAATGACACGCGCGACGACCAACAGGCCGAACGTGCCCGGCTGATAAGGGAACTGATCCCGACCGCCGGGCCGGAAGTCTGGATAGAACCCCCTTTCTATTGCGATTACGGCACTCACATCATTCTGAGCGGCAAGGTATTCTTCAACTTCAATTGCGTGGTGCTCGATGTCGCGCCAGTGCGGATCGGTGAAGGCGTCTTGTTCGGACCTTCCGTGCACATCTATGCGGCAACTCACCCGATGGAAGCGGCGGTGCGCAAGGCGGGGCTCGAACTCGGCAAAGAGGTCGAGATCGGTGATTATGCGTGGATTGGCGGGGGCGTCATCATCTGTCCAGGAGTGAGGATTGGGGCCCGGGCGATTATAGGAGCAGGCAGCGTCGTCACCAGGAGCATTCCGCCAAAAGTGCTGGCCGCTGGGAATCCCTGTCGTATCATCCGCAAGCTCGAGCAGTGATCCAAGTCATCTTGGGCGTAATCGTTGATTAACCCGCTTTTCGACGCTCCAGACAGCATTTCTTGTATTTTTTCCCGCTTCCACAGGGACAGGGGTCGTTGCGCTTTATGGCGAGGGCTTGCGAGCCGTAGTCTTGTCGCTTGTCCTCGGCGCCAAGCATGTAGGGAAGGCAAAGGGCCAACCAGATCAAAATAGGAAAAAAGGTCTTTCCGACCACTTCAAAGAAGTCATCGACTGCGGACCAGATTGCGGGAGATCCTGCCAGCGGATGTTCAGCGTGAATCAGCACCACTTGGGCCTTGGTTATCACGAAAGCCACGTGAGTCGCGAAGAGCAGGGCCACGGCGGCGATCGTCCGAAAAATACGTCTTTGCCACCTCATTCCCGGCGTCACCAGGACCAGGGTAACAAGCAGCGGGAGATTGGAGAGAATCAATCGGCTGTCTGTCCACGCTTCGAGCCGCGGCCTCCGTATTACTTTGAAGTAAACGTCATGACCGCGGGCGGAGAACTCGATCCAGGGTGAGACGAGCTGGCCTGCCGCCTGGCTGCCCGTCGCAAGTATCGACGCCAAAGGCTCTTCCAGGAGCCAGCAAATCGGATATATAAGCGCGAAGCCGGCTGCCAGGAAGCCGCAGAAAAGCAGCAGGCGAAACGTGACTGATAATGGCTGATCCAGACCCTGATCACCACCCAGAAACCATTCTGAAAGCAGGCTGGTAAAGCGATTCATACGGCAGCAGGCCCTGGGGTCCCGCCTGATCCGATCGCCTTATCTCGTGCAATCCAGTAGAGCCAGAAAACGGTGGTGAGAGTGATGATCGCGAACTGCGCGACGTAGTTATGCATGAAATCGACCGCCTCAGGCCATCTGAGTCCGACCATAAACAGACCGACCACCCGTATCAGGTTTAGAACAAATATCAGCAGGTATCCCGAGGCAAGGGCGAATAGCCGCGTCCGAAGCAAGGAAAACGGATAGGCGAGGGTGGCGCAGAATAAAAGCAGAGCGGCTTCCAAACCATCGCAGCCTTTGCGAATCTCAACTGAAAAAGTCTCGCTCAGAATCCTGGTCTGTTCCACTCTAACGCTGATACCCAGCATTTCCAGGAGACTCCCTGACAGCGAGGCGACGAAGCTCGTGTAGGATCGGAGAAAGTAGCGATCAAACCACTCGGTGCGAATGACGATGCCGCAGATGATAACCAGGACGACAAGAAGTACAAGAAACCTGAGGATGGCCGGGTTTCGCGCCAACGTCAACTGTCTCGTCTGAACTTGTTCCCGCTTTGGTACTTCCATGACCCCCTCGCCAGGGAAGAATAAGGGAATGCCGGGGCCGAAGGCAAGGCTTTCCTGCCGGAGTCTCCAGGAGCCGCCAGCAGTAACTCGAACTACCACGCGTGTATGGGATATGATCTGGGGCTGCATAAAGGATGTGGCGCCCGCCACATCCGGTAAAACGAAAGGAGGCAACCTGATGCCCGAACAGCTCAACGTGGGTTGCGCCCGCCCGACCGGGGGGCCGGTCGGATCGGCCAACAATTCATCCGAGCAGGCCGCATTGGCACCGTCGAAGGAGGAACAGAGAATGATACAGGTAGGAAAAAAGGCTCCAGATTTTGTCGCTCCCGCATATCGCAAAGGCCAGTTCACCAGCGTGAAATTATCGGATTACCTGGGAAAGTGGGTGGTGCTGTGTTTCTACCCGGGCGATTTCACCTTCGTTTGAGCGACCGAATTATCGGCGGTCGCCGATAATTACAGTAAATTCCAGGAACTGGGAGTCGAGGTCCTGTCGATGAGTGTCGACAGCGTATTCGTACATAAAATGTGGAACGATCAGGAACTGGTCAAGATGGTCGACGGCGGGGTTCCGTTCCCGATGCTCTCTGACGCCGGCGGCAGGGTCGGCAAGGTCTACGGGGTTTTTGACGAGGATGCCGGCATCGAGACCAGGGGAAGATTCATAATCGACCCGGACGGCGTCGTTCAAGCTTTTGAAGTGCTTACACCTGCAGTGGGGCGGAATATCGCCGAGACTTTGCGCCAGATTCAGGCTTTGCAGTATGTCAGGGAGAGCGGCGGGACGGAGGTCACACCTTCGGGGTGGAAGCCCGGAAAAGCGACTCTCAAGCCCGGTCCGGATCTCGTCGGTCGGGTTTGGGAAACCTGGTCAGTAGACATGGCTACTGACTGACCCACGCCAACAGGACAAAAGGCTGAGCCAATTGCAAAAATCAGCGACAGCCTTGGTAGGTGGGTTTCGAATCCGCACCGTGCTTTTCGGGGTGGATTGGAACCCGCCACTCTCCTGCGGCGGCGCCTGAGTTCGTAGTACCGGCTTTAGCCGGGCAGTTCGCCCAGCGTTCAGTTGTTGCCAC
>DAOTAI010000422.1:0-4492 GCA_035593865.1 Acidobacteriota bacterium | reverse complement strand
GAGCGCAGGCAACGGGGCAGCTTCAGATACTGGGTCCGGGCCCGGTACCTGTCACCCTCCAGGTCAACGGAAAGAGTCATCGCCTGCAGCTCGAGCCGCGGGTCACCTTGCTTGACGTGTTACGCAACCACCTGGACCTGACAGGCACCAAAGAAGTCTGCGACCGTGGAACCTGCGGCGCCTGTACCGTCCTGCTGGACGGGAAACCGGTCTATGCCTGCAGCGTGCTTGCCGTTGATGCCCAGGGGAAGAAAATCGAAACCATTGAGTCTCTCGGCACGCCCGAAAAACTGCACCCGATTCAGGCGGCTTTTGTAGAAAACGACGCCCTGCAGTGCGGTTTTTGCACTCCGGGCTTCGTCATGGCCTCCAAAGCTCTCCTGGATCGAAACCCCAATCCAAGTCGCGAGGAAATTGAAAAAGGATTGGGCGGAAATCTTTGCAGGTGCGGAACGTATGCGGGTATTCGTGCCGCACTTCTTTCCGTGAAAGGAGGGGCCAATGCCTGAGTACAAATGGCCTGAGGCAAACGATCGAGATCTGATCGGGAAGAAGATATCCCGTCTGGATGGGCCCGCGAAAGTGACGGGGACCGCCAAGTACACTTACGACATCAATCGCCCGGGAATGCTCTTCACCCGCACCCTGTACTGCCCACATGCTCATGCGCGTATCGTCAGCCTGGACACGACCGAAGCCTCGCGGATGCCGGGAGTGAAGGCGGTCCGGGTGATTCAGGGCGTCGGTACCGAGATCAAGTGGGCCCTGGATGAAATAGTCGCGATCGCCGCGACCAGCGAAGAAGCGGCGGAAGACGCGATAAGAGCTGTCAAAGTCGAATACGAAGTACTGCCTCATTTCGTTAACGCAGAAGCAGGCGAAAAAGCTCCTGACGCGAAGCCTGCACAGGAGGCCGTAACCGGGGATCCGGATGGAGCGAAAGCCGCAGCTGCCGTAATCGCGAAGGGTTACTACGGAATTCCCACGATTTCGCATTGCTGTATGGAGGCGCATGGGCATGTCTGCGAATGGACCGATGACCAGCATCTGAACGCCTGGTGCAGTACGCAGTCCGTTTCCGGAGTGCCGTCCCAGTTTGCCGAAGGTATCGAGGTGTCGGCGGCCAATGTGCGAGCGTTTTGCGACTACATGGGGGGCGGCTTCGGTAGCAAGTTCAGCATCGACCGGTGGGGAGTAGAGTGTGCCCGGCTCGCACGCGAGGCTAAGGCGCCGGTGAAGTGGATGCTTGAAAGGGAACCGGAGTTGACTATTGCAGGCGACCGGCCCAGTGCCTATGCCGAAATCGAGGTCGGAGCGAGCCAGGACGGCACAATCACCTACTGGGCTTCAAAGTCCTGGGGATCAGGCGGGTTAAGCGGTTCCGGCAGCCCTCCTCTGCCATACGTTATTCAGCCTCCGAACCGACGCCACCAGCATATCTCCGTTCCGACGCACGTCGCCAGTGCTCGAGCCTGGCGGGCGCCGAATCACCCGCAGGCCTGCTTTCTAACGATGTGCGCGCTCGATGATCTGGCGGCAGCCCTCAATATGGATCCCTTGGACTTCTTCATGAAGAATTGCGATCTGACTCCGCGGGCTGCCGTTTACCGGGAGGAATTGCAAAAGGGCGCCGAACTGATCGAGTGGAAACGAAAATGGCACCCCCGCGGGCAGAGCGGTCCCGGGTCGGTCAAACGCGGCCTCGGACTCTCCCTCCATACCTGGGGAGGGCTCGGACATAACAGTAACTGTGAGGTTTCCATCCATCCCGACGGCTCTGTAGAGGCCCGACTGGGCAGCCAGGATCTGGGAACGGGAACCAGGACCGTTATCGGCATCGTCCTGGCCGAAACACTCGGTCTTCCCCTGGATGCGGTCAAAGTTTCCATCGGAGACAGTTCGTTCCCAGCTTCTGGGGCTTCCGGAGGAAGCACCACGGTGGGAGGCGTCAGCGCCTCCACGCGTCGCGCTGCTTTAAATGCACTTGAGCAGTTGTTCGCTAAAGTAGCGCCAGATTTAGGCGTAACGCCGGATCAGCTGGAAGCGGAGCAGGGGACAATCAGGGTCAAGGGCGATCCGAGCAAGAGCATGCCTTGGAAACAGGCCGCTTCGCGCATTGGCGTCACCCCTATCACGGTCCGAGGGGCAAATCCCGGGCCTGGCAAACTGACCGATCAGGGAGTAGGCGGGATCCAGATGGCGGAAGTCGCCGTGGACGTCGAAACGGGGGTGGTAAGAATCGAAAAGATGGTAGCTGTGCAGGATTGCGGTTTGATCATCGACCGGAAGACGGCTGAAAGCCAGGTTTATGGCGGCTTGATCATGGGCATTTCCTACGCCCTGACGGAGGAGAAGATCATTGATCCAATAACCGGCCGGATGCTCAATGCAAATATGGAGTTCTACAAACTCCCGGGAATTGGCGATATAGGGGAACTGGTCGTTCACATGATGACAGGACCGGAACATGACAAGCGCGGCGTCATTGGTCTGGGTGAACCACCGGTGATTTCGCCTGGCGCCGCTATCTCAAACGCGGTGGCGAACGCTATCGGTGTCCGGGTACCCTATCTTCCCCTCACGCCCGACCGAGTCCTGGCTGCTCTCGAGAAAGGAGGGATGTCCTGATGCAAGCTTTCGAATTCGCTAATCCGACGACCGTTGCTGAGGCGGTGAAAGCTCTAACGGAAGCACAGGGATCAGCAGTAGCGCTGGCCGGCGGAACGGACCTTCTCAGCCTCATGAAGGACGGCGTCGAAACCCCGAGACGGGTTGTGAATCTCAAGTCGATCAAGGAGCTGCAGGGCATCGCCTATGACCCGAAAAAAGGTCTGCGCTTGGGAGCGTTGGTTACTCTCGATGAGCTGATGCAGAACGACAGGGTCAAACAGGAGTACCCCTCGCTCGTTCAGGCGGCCGATGGAGTCCGAAGCCCGCAGATTCAGAGTGTGGGGACAGTGGGCGGAGACCTGTGTCAACGGCCCCGCTGCTGGTACTACCGAAGCGGGTATGGTTTGCTAGCCATGAAGGACGGCAAATCGATGGTGACTGACGGAGACAATAGGTATCACGCCATACTGGGAACCAATGAGCAGGCGTATTATGTCAATCCCTCGAGTCTGGCTCCGGCTTTGATTGCTCTCAACGCCAAGGCGCGAATCGTCGGCCCACGAGGCAGCCGCGAGATCGCGGTTGCCGAACTCTTCCGCGTTCCAGCCAGCGAAGACGAGAAAGAATTGACCCTGGCCAGCGGTGAAATCATTACGGAAGTCCTGACACCACCCGCGGCTCAGGTGCGCAATGCGACCTACGAAGTCCGTCATAGGGAAGCTCTCGACTGGCCCCTTGCGGCCGCCGCTGCCGCGCTCGAAATGGACGGAAACACTGTCAAAAGCGCACGTATCGTGCTGGGGCACGTAGCACCCGTGCCGTGGGTTGCGACGGTCGCCGGACAAACGCTGGCCGGAAAGCGCGTTACCGAGAATCTGGCTGAAGAGGCGGGAGAGGTGGCCGTCCGAGACGCCAAGCCGCTCAGTCGAAACGCTTACAAAGTCCGCCTTGCTCGTGTCGCGGTGAAGCGAGCTATCCTGCGAGCCGCTGGAATGGAGGTCTGACTATGTCAACAGCTACGATCGAATCCAGAACCCTGGTTTGCCGCCGGTTGCGCTGGAAGGGAATGTTTGTGGACGTGCCTCATGACCCGACCGTGCCCAGCGGAAATGACATCTATTGCTGGTGTTCCCAGACTATGACCTGTCTGGGCCCTGACGGCCAGGTCGCCGACCGTGACCATTGCCGGCCCGGCCGTTCGTGTCACCAGGCTTTATAGAGCCGGGCCCAATCGGGGCATAAAAGTTCAAATCCGGCTATGGCATTTTGTCCCGAAGTGCTTCGGGGCAAAATGCGATTTCTTTCTGTGCCAATTGCAAGAAATTAGAGTTTTTAAGGCCAACGGCCTGATTCAGGCTATTCTGAATCAGGCCGTTGGCCTTCAGACCGAATTTTGCAATTGGCTACTTGTTTGAGCGCTCATGGCCAATCGGACTGCCCCTCCTGAAGGCTGCGGTATGCTAAGATGGTCAATAATCTACTTGGTATTCACAGTCTTGAAAACAACGGAGGGCAAGAACCGATGTCCAGGTTTCTGAGCATCTTAACCATAGCTTGCGTGATTGTACTTCCCGCCTGGGGCGCCAGCTTTTCCATCCGAGGCGATTATGTTGAAGCGCGGACGGCCGATGTCTATACCGGCCCCTGTATCGCCAACGGCGAGGTTAATCTGACAGGGAAAGAGGCCATTATGGCCTGGCATGTGGCCGAGGGTGAATGGGAGGGCGTGGCTCTGGACGGCCTCAGCGTCGTCGCAGTTGTACGCGCAAATTCGACTCTCGGTGATGTGACCGCCGATCCGCTTCCAGCCGAATCAGTAATCGTGGTTGACGCCAAGGCTGATGCGACGCAGCAGCAGGCGCTGGTGGAAATGGCCAAGAGT
>DAOTAI010000421.1:0-4500 GCA_035593865.1 Acidobacteriota bacterium | reverse complement strand
ACTCGATAGGAGCCCTGCGGTACTGGCGAATTCGAACTGACAGAAGCGGTTCGAACGTTCGGCACTTCGTAAGGCGTCGATATCGCAGCACTTCCCGCATTTATGTTGGTGAAATCCCAGGCGACAATCGAATTGCTGTCGTTCAGCCCGGCTCTGCACTCGATTACGGCGGCCGGCCGGCAATAGGCCCAGGTAAACTCCTCCTCCCGCGTCCATCGGACCGAGACCGGACGGCCCACCGCCTTGGCAATCCGCGCTGCCTCGACAGCCGCCTCGGCGCTATGCTTGCCTCCGAATCCCCCGCCCATGTCCGGAATAATGACCCGCACCTTTTCCTCGGGAAGACCGCAGGCCTGGGCAACGTCGCGTCTGGCCCGGAACGGCCCGTCGCAACCGGCCCAAACCGTCATCCTGCCGTCGCTCCATTCCGCCACAGCCGCCCGAGGCTCCATCGGAGCGTGCTGAATATAGGCTAACGTGTAGGTTTCGCTCAGAACCTTACGTGCCTGCGCGAAACCCTCTTCAACCGAGCCGGTCACGTTTTCCCGGGCACCTGAACGATTGGCATGCTCCTTAAGGTAAGCGTGAACGTTTCGATGAGAAACCGAAGGGGCGTTCAGTTTCCAGGAAGCGCTCTTACTTGCCGCAGCCATGGCCTGCTCGGCTCGCTGGGACGAGGGGGCGGCGAAAGCCACGAACTGCCCTTCGCGTACGACTACGACATCCTTCATCTGCTGGGCTACGGACAGGTCGATCGATTCGAGGGTCGCTCCATAAGCGGGAGCGCGCAGCACCCTGCCGTAAAGCATGTTAGGACGGACGATGTCGGACGGATACCGGTGCTTTCCGGTCACGATATCGCGCGCGTCGAGCTTCGGGATCGGCTGGCCAAGCACCTTCCAATCGGTTACCGCTGTAACCCGCACATCGGGGCGAACGGTTTGCGCAAATGCGGCAACCACTTCTTTCGCCTTGGCGAGGTCGGCGTACGTCATCGTCTGCCCAGTCTTGCTATTGGTGATGACGCCGTCTCGAACTTCCAGACTGGCCGGATCTACTTGCCATACCTTAGCGGCATGTTCTGTCAGCAGTTCGCGGGCGGTGGCGGCCGCCTGGCGCATCTGAATGACATTGACGGGAGTCGTCCGGCTCCCAGCGGTTATCCCGTCATCAGGGACGAGGTCGGTATCCGCCATGATCATTCGAATCCGGCTGATCGAAACCCGTAGTTCTTCGGCCGCGGCCTGGGCAAGTTCAGTGCGGGGACCTTGTCCTTCCTCGACCTTGCCGCTTAGTGCGGTAATGCTTCCATCCTCGTTTATGTAGAGGCGGGCCGAAAGCCGGCTTACCGGCGATCCGGCAAACCCTTGGGCGCGAATAAGCGGTTCACTGACTGAAATCAGGATGCCGGATCCAAGCACCTGCAGAAAGGCGCGCCGGTCAAGGGAAGATCTTTCCGGCTGGGCTGACCGGGTCAAGGCGTCCGGTCTGGCTTTGTCGAGATCTCTTTCCATGGGGCCTTACCTCCGCATTTTTTCTGCGGCGCGGCGCACCGCGTTTTGAATTTTCACGTACCCGTTACAGCGGCAGATGTTGCCGTTCATCCCCGCGACAATCTGCTCATCGGTCGGGTTCGGATTCTCCTTCAGGAGCGCGACAGCGGAGATGATCATGCCGGGAGTACAGTACCCGCACTGCATCGCCCCTTCTTCAAGGAACGCCTCCTGAACGGGATGGAGCGAATCACCGGAAGCCAGTCCCTCAATCGTGGTAACTGACTTCCCGCCAGCCATGGTGATTGGGACGCGACAGGAGTAGGCCCGTCGGTCGTCCAGGAGGACCAAACAGGCGCCGCATCGACCCTCGCCGCAGCCATACTTTGTGCCAGTCAGGTGAAATTCCTCACGGAGCACGTCAAGAAGTCTTCGCTGTGGGTCCGTGGTTACGGTCCTTTCCTCGCCGTTTACTCTAAGCTTCACGGTGACGTCCATTGGTTCTCTCCGTAAAGGTATTGTAATAAATACACTCGCGACTCTCGCCCTGCCGCGGTCAAATTTAGATTAGCCTCTCGGTCAGCCTTCGAGCAACGACTTCCACTGATCCTTCTCGAGAAAGCTTCCGGCCACATTGGCTTCCATTTCCTCGTAGAGGGCAAAAGGAACCGAAACAGTGACCAGGTCGCTGCCGAGCCGGCGCAGCTGGCGTCGGGCCGAAATATCGTTTAAGCCCACGACTGCACGCGGCCTGGCGGCTTTCGCTTCCCGATACGTGAAAATGCCGATTGACTGGCAGCCGGCGCCATGGGGAATGATTGCATTTTCGCTGTCACCACGCCCGTAGTTGGCCATTACGACCAGGGCCGACATTTGATCGGGATTGGCGAGGAATACAACCGCCACAGGTTGCTCATCCTCCGTCAGATGACGCATTTGTTTGAAAACCACGTATCGGGTGGGGACTTCGGTAATCGGAAGAGATTCAATCCATTCGGCCACCAGCTGAGGTTCCTTGCGGTAACGTTCGCCGTGAAGAAAATGCTCATACAGCTCCCCCCTCATCCAGGATGCGCATTGGTTGGCGACGGTCCTTCCTGTTTCGGTTTTTTCGTTGCCGTCTGACAGAAAGCTGCAGAAACAGGCAACGCCGCCGGGAAAGCCGAGATAAGCATTCCCGAAACCGAGGCCGACCCCGCCTCCCCAACAACCAAAGGCCTCCCGGCTGAAGGCGGCAACGCGACCACGCTGGGCGACGGTGGCAAAGAGTGCCATCACGCACCCCCATTTCCCGGGGGCAAAACTGACTGCATTGGAGGGGAACTCATCGGTCCAGATAATGGCTACCGGTTCGTATTTGAGCTTTAGCGCTTGATTAAGAAGACTGGTCATGACTCGGGGATTGTAGCACGCGGCTTGGGAGTGCGGATTGCCGGAGAAAAGGACGGAAAGGACCAAAGAAAGCTGGAAACAACGAGGGGTTTGAAAAATCTTCGGGCCTTTTTGTCGATCCATTTTGATTGCAGGGACCTTTCTTTAGGATTACCGTGAAGTGAATGCGGTGGACAAAAAGGACGGCGGCAGAGCCGGAAGACGACCAGACAGTAACCGGGGCTTCGCTCGGTGAACTCGCACTGGTCTTTTTAAAGCTGGGTACAGTGGCATTCGGCGGGCCGGCAGCTCACGTCGGGTTAATGGACAACGAGGTAGTGCGGCGCAGGCGCTGGCTTTCGCGCGAATCCTTTCTCGACCTTCTGGGAGCGACCAATCTCATCCCCGGACCTAACTCGACCGAAATGGCGATCCACATCGGACATCGACAAGCGGGATGGCCGGGACTGCTGGTGGCCGGCGCCGCTTTCATCCTGCCGGCGTCATTGATCGTGACCGCCTTTGCCTGGGCCTACGTGCGCTACGGGCAGCTTCCGCAAGTGCAGTCGGTGCTCTACGGAGTCAAACCGGTTATTATCGCGGTAGTTCTTCAGGCGCTCTTAAGCCTCGGAAAGACCGCGTTCAAAACCAAACGACTGATTGTCCTTGCCTGCGCGGCCGCTACCCTGGCTTTTTTCAAAGTTAATGAACTCGTGATCCTCGGGTTGTGCGGGCTGGGCATGATACTCCTGAAGCTCGCCGGCCAGGGAATCGGGAAGAAGCTTTGGGGAGTCTTCGTCTTCTGGCCGTTCACTTACGGCTCTTTTAATGTCGCCGCCGGAGCAGTGGGGGCGCCTTTCGGTCTGTGGCCGCTCTTCCTTTTTTTTGTTAAGGTCGGGTCGGTCTTGTATGGCAGCGGCTACGTGCTCCTGGCTTTTATCCGGGCGGATCTCGTGGATCGATGGCATTGGATCACGGAGCAGCAACTGTTGGACGCGATTGTTGTTGGACAGGTGACGCCAGGTCCGGTGTTTACGACGGCAACATTTATCGGATACCTGCTGGGAGGATACTCGGGAGCAGTTATCGCAACCGTCGGCATTTTTGCGCCCGCTTTTCTCTTTGTTGCCCTGAGCGGCCCTCTAATTCCGAAAATTCGCCACTCTCTGCTGGCCGGAGCGTTTCTGGATGGGGTCAATGCCGGCTCGCTCTCGCTAATGGCCGTAGTGACGTATCACCTGGCCACGACCGCCCTGATCGATGTCCCAACGATCGTCATAGCGGTTGCGGCAGCCGCGACTCTCTACTGGACCCGGCTGAACTCGGCATGGTTGGTTCTCATCGGCGCGCTGGTGGGGACGGTCGTATCCTAACAGTGCATCGCTAATGTTGGCACAGACTCATTGTGGTCGGACTCTCCGGAGTTCGACCCCGATAAAAGACGGGAACTTCAACCACCGCCTGGGTCCCCTGTTAGTAGTCTACGGCTTCACAAAATAGGTTCTTTCAAAAAGAGATCGGTCCTGGCCCTAATGCTTGGCCAGCGTCCCGTTTCGACCATTTGGACTTTTTCTCCTGACCGGAGGTCCGTCAGGACCGACACGTGACTGGCAGCTGAGCCCAAGCGGCAAAAGTG
>DAOTAI010000013.1:10059-25727 GCA_035593865.1 Acidobacteriota bacterium | reverse complement strand
ACTGCAGCTCTTGAGCACGGGCCAGGTCTCCAGAGCGGTAGGCCCGGTACATCGCGACGTAAATCTCCGGGATGTAGTTGTAATTGGCGCCGATGACTCCCTTTGCTCCCATGATCAGGCCGGCGAGCGCCATCTGATCATAGCCGCTCCAGACCGTAAGACGCCCCTCTGACAGATAATGGATACAGTACATCGCGTACAGGTCCTTGCCCGTGTACTTCACCCCCTCGACTCGGTCAATTGTGCCGAAGATGCTGAGGAAATTCTCGGTGAAATTCCCCCAGCCGTCCTGCCGTTCCAGGTAATAAACAATCACCGGGAGGCCAACTGAGGCGAGGGAGCAGTAATACCGGATGATTTCGTTACGTGAAGCATCCGGAGACGGGAAGACAGAGGAGACGATGTCCGCGCCGATGGCCTTGGCATGCCGGGCCAGATCGAGGGCGAACGCTCCGTTGAAATGGCCCGGAACGCGTCCGTCCACTTCGGAGACCACGGTTTCCGCGATCGCTTTGCGCTCTTCAATGGTCAGCTTCGACCACTCACCTGTCGATCCGTTCACGTAAAAGCCGCCCACCTGACTCTCCATGAGGAACCGTACCAAACGGCGAAGCGTGGCGAGATCGACGGTACCCTGGCCTGTAAAGGGGGTCAGGATAGCCGGTATGATTCCTTCGAGTCGCGTCACTTCATCTCTCCTTGTCGTTTCCATTCGAAGGTTCTCCTTTGCGACTCGACAACGCAGCCTTACAACATCGGCAAAACTTCACACAGTGAGATTACTGTTCCAATTGTCTGCCGCCGCGTGGCTTGTGTCAAGTTGTGGAAAGAGCCCGACGAAACACAGGTGTGGGTACGCGGTGGGGACCAGAAGATACACATCGGGGGTGGCGTGAGGACCAAGTCCAATCTTGCGGAAGCCATTGGTCCCGAAAGGGCTTCCAAGGATAGAATCCCTACGCGCACCCGCACGCCACGACAGGCACCGGGGCAGGCGCGCCGGAGACGTGCTCTGGACATTGGCGGAAATGCGACAACTCCTAAGACGCCTCGGGCGTCAGCTCGCCGCATAGCTTGACTTCTTGACCGCATTACTCCAACCTGTATAGTAAATTTGTCAGTTTATTCCTTAAACAGGAAGGGACTTTATGGGAAGCGCTCGGTCGCATTTTGGCCGACCTGTACAGGTGCTCCTGCTTGGAGCTATTGCCTGTCTGAGCCCGGCGGCGCTCGTGGCCTCACCTTACGACAACAAGGATAGAGAGAAGCAGCTGGCTGAGGAGGAAAGGCAAGATCCTTACCTCAAATGGCTGAATGAAGATGTTGTCTACATAATTTCCGACGAGGAACGGGCGGTCTTTCAAAAACTGACGACGACAGAAGAAAAGGAGAAGTTCGTCGAGGAGTTCTGGAAACTGCGGGATCCTGATCCGGGCGACAGTTTCAACGAGTTTAAAGAAGAGCACTATCGACGGTTGGCCTACGCGAACGAGAATTTTCGTTATGGCGGCCGGCCGGGCTGGATGACCGATCGAGGAATGATTTACATCAAGTTCGGGCCGCCGGAAAATGTCGAGAGACACGCGGCGGGGAGCTACAACCGTGAGCCGTACGAAGGCGGGGGGCAAACCCTCACGTATCCGTTCGAGCGTTGGTGGTACCGTCACCTTGGCGCCACCGACTCCGAGGTCGAGATCGAGTTTGTGGATCCAACCAGAAGCGGCGAGTTTCGTCTCGCCCTCGATCCAGACGAGAAAGATGCGCTGCTTTTCACTCCCCTGGGCCAAACCCAGGCAGAGAAGAGCGGACAATTGACCCGAGCAGACCGAATCCTCTTGCGCGACCGAACCTCTGGTTATGCTTTGCACCGACGAGCCCAGGATATGCCGTTTGAAAGGCTCTTTCGAATGGCCGCTCTTACCGGGCCGGTCAAGCTCCCCAAGAAGGAGCTCCAGGAACTGGTCGACGCGAAAATCAGTTACCATCAGTTACCCTTCAGTTTCCGCACCGACTACATGAAACTCGACGCCGAGACTGGACTGGTTTCGGTGACGGTGCGTGTCCCGAACAAGGAGCTCCAATTCAGACAATCGGGCGAGATTCAAAGGGCACGCGTGGTGATTTACACCGCGGTCACCGGACTAAACGGCCGGACCGCCGGAGAAGCCGAAGAAAGCGTGGTTTCCGAATACCCGGTCAGTCACTTCGCTGAAGGGGTGCGTGACGACTCTTATTATCACAAGTTCTTCTTTCTGCCTCCCGGCCTCTACAAATTGACCGTTGTCGCTAAGGACACGGAGAGCGGAAAGGTGGGGACGGCCGAGTCCGGTTTCAAAATCGATACTTCCCCCAAGGACCGGATAGAAGCGAGTTCCCTGGTGCTTTCCTCTTCTTTTGCCCCGCTCCAGCGAGTCCCCCAACAACTCGAACCTTTCGTATGGGGAGATCTCAAGCTGATTCCCGCCGTTGGCAATCGGTTTGAGCCGCACGACCCGTTGGGCGTATACCTTCAGCTTTACAACGTTTCCCTCGATGAATCATCGTTGCGGCCCGATCTTGTCGTCAGGTACGAGATCCTTAAGGAAGGCCAGCTCTTTTTTGAGTTTGAGGATTCGAAGGGGAGTTCGATCCGATACGCTTCCCCCACGCGGATTGAGCTTTTGCGAGGCTTCCCTCTCAGTCGCTTCCCCGTTGGCAGGTATGAGATTAGAGTCAGTGCGACGGATCGAATCGGAGGATCAACTATTACCGCGAAGAGCGGTTTTGAAGTCGTATCGCCTCCCGTGGTCGCTGCCTCGGTGACCAAAAGGTAAAAAGGCCGCCGCAGGGCTGACGCCCGGGATGTACGAATATCGGTCAAGCCCGGAGCCGCAAATGGGCCGGGAAAGCACAGCGGTTGAGTGCCGTCCGCAGGCTACCGGAGGCACTCCAAGCAGTCCAGACACTCCGTATCGTTCCTGTAACAGGCGTTGAATTCCCCAAAGACCTCGGGGACTGAATGCCACCCCAGTACGCTAATCCACTGCGCAAAAACACAATGATTCCGGTTAAATGGACATCCCAGTGACCGCTTATGCCCTCTATCCCTGCGGTAAAGCGGTATAATCCTTTAAAAACGAGGGACCTATGACCAAGCTCGGAGTGAATATTGATCATGTCGCGACTGTACGCGAGGCTCGGCGTGCCCCGGAGCCTGATCCTGTAGCGGCGGCAATTCTGGCAGAATTGGCCGGTGCCCACGGCATCACGGTCCATTTACGCGGAGATCGGCGCCATATCAAGGACCGCGATGTCCGGCTGCTGCGCCAGGTCATCACCACACGGCTCAACATCGAGATGGCAGCCACCGAAGAGATGGTTAACATCGCTTTGGACATCCGCCCCGACCAGGTCACGCTAGTGCCGGAAAGCCCTAATGAAATCACAACGCAAGGGGGACTGGACGTTCCCGGGAATCTGCCCGCCCTCAAACAAACCATCAGGCGGCTGGCCGAGGCGCATATCGCCGTATCGCTTTTTGTCGACCCGCTTCGCGAAGTCGTCGAAAGATCGGCCGAGAGCGGCGCGGGAATGGTCGAGTTAAATACCGCCGCTTACTCTGAAGCCGTGCCAAAAGGCCTGAACGAAGCACTCCCGGCTTTCAGGCGAGAGTTGGAAAGGATCCAGTCATGTGCCGAACTGGCCGAATCCCTGGGACTGCAAGTGCTGGCCGGGCACGGGCTGACCTACCGAAATGTCCGACCAATATCCGATATTCCTCAGATCATCGAGCTGAACATCGGCCACAACATCGTATGCCGGGCAGTACTGGTCGGCTTCAAGCAAGCTGTAAGTGAAATGCTTGAAGCAATGAATGGGTGACGAGGCCACTCCCTTTTTCTAAATGATTGGAACCTTGTACGTCGTCGCCACACCGATCGGGAATCTGGAGGACATCACCGAGCGGGCCAGCCGCCTGCTTCGAGAGGTCGACGTGGTCGCCTGCGAAGACACCCGCCACACCCGGAAGCTCCTCAACCACATCGGCAGCGCGGCGCCGACTTTGAGTTATCACGAGCATAACGAAACCAGCCGGGCACGAGAGATAGTCGGCCGGCTGCTCGAAGGCCAACGGATCGCGCTGGTTTCCGATGCCGGCACTCCCCTGATTTCTGATCCTGGATATCGGCTGGTCGCTTTGTGTCGAGAAAACGGCATCCCTGTCGTCCCGGTCCCCGGCCCGTCAGCAGTGACCGCCGCCCTGTCTGTGGCCGGCTTTCCCACGGATCGTTTTCTTTTTCTGGGATTCCCTCCAAAGAAGGCCGGGGCGCTTCAGAACATCCTCAGGGAGGTCTCAGGCATCGCCGCCACTCTTGTCTTTTATGTCGGCCCCCACGACCTCCTTTCCCTGCTCAGCGCCCTGGCTGAGCAGTTTCCCGAGCGGCGGATCTTTCTGATCCGGGAAATGACTAAAGTTTTTGAAACTTCTTATTCCGGCACCGCCCGTTCAGTACTCGACGAGATCCAAAACCAGGAGCCAAAGGGCGAATATACCCTGATCCTGGAAGGCAGCAGCGCGGCGACCCCGCCCGCTGCTCAACAGGTAGATCTCGTCGCCTACGTCCGCGGCTTGATGGAAAGCAGAGGTATGAGCCAGCGCGACGCGATAAAAGCCGCCGCCGCACACCTCGGCCTTCCGAAGCGCGACGTCTATGCCTTATTCATCGACGAAAACACCCCGTAACCCCCACCAGTATTAGCCAGACCCCGCAACGGACTGCATAATATGCATCAGATTTGCATATCTTTTTGAAAAATGTTCAGTGATTATGCTTGACAGCTCCACACCTAGTTGCATAAATGTATGGTTTATGCACTCGGCTGGTGACTGCGCAATAAGAGGGCATTTCTACAGGCCCGCGAGGTCAGCGCCGGATACCGCTCGATTCCGTCGCCGCTTGGCATAGCCGGAATCTCCCGCTTCTAGTTTTTTCAGCCTTACAGACAGGAGATCCAGGGATTTTCAGAAATGAACGAACAGAGAACGTGTTTGAAATTAACAGATCAGGGTGGTGGCGTTGAAGTCGAGTACAGACCCGACCTCTTCGCGTCTTCGGTAGTCGGAATCGATTTCCCAACCAAGCTTCGCGTGCTGGCGAACGTGAACGGGGAATGTGACGAAGGGGACGTTGTCCTGGTGCGCGTCCAGGAAGTGAATACGGCTTACCCGACCCTTGAAACCCGCGACGTCGAGGAAGTAGTGTTGCAAAAGGGACAGCTTCTGGTCGGTGTGCTGGGCAACCGCAAGGCGTTGCGCGGCTTTTCGGGACGAACCCCTCTTCATTTGCGACCGGGGGTACGGTTGCACCTCTTGAATAAGGGCGGAGTTATCGGCGACTGCACGGCTTTCAACCGGGATCTCGGCTGGCCGGCGCTGGTCGAGTACATCGGAACCGTCTCCCTGAACGGGCGACCGCTGAACTTAAGAGACCACGCACTGCCGCTGGTCGATGCACCCATGCCCTCCATTCCCGTTATCCTGGTGATGGGCACGTGCATGAATGCCGGAAAAACGACGGTTTGCAAGCAGATCCTGAGGATGTTCTCCGAGAAGGGATTTACGGTGCACGCCGGCAAGGTTGCGGGCGTCGCCTGCCTTCAGGACACGCAGGGGATGAAAGCGGCAGGAGCAAAGAAGGCTTTGAGCTTCCTCGATTTCGGTTTGCCATCAACGACCGAGGTAGATAGTGTGGTTCCGGTTGCACGCTCCATGGTCCACTATCTCGCGGAGGGAAAGCCGGACTTTATCCTGCTCGAAATGGGTGACGGAATCCTGGGAGGTTACCAGGTTGCCTCAGTCTTTGAAAACACGGAGTTCATGGATGCTTCCCTGTGCACGATTCTCTGTGCCAACGACCTTATGGGCGTCTGGGGCGCGATACGATGGATGGGAGAACACAGCCCGGTACCGCAGGCCCGGCGGCCGGCCCTGATCTCCGGACCGGTGACCGACAGCGGAGAAGGCATTCGCTATATCGAAGAACACTTTGGAATTCCGGCCGCCAACGGGTTTGATAGCGCCGGCAAGATTTGCACGCTTCTTCTGGAGTCACTGATGCCATGGTTAAAGTCGGCATAGCGGGCGGATCGGGCTATGGCGGCGCGGAACTGATTCACATCCTGCTGCGGCACCCTCACGTCGAAATCGCCTGGGTGTCCTCGCAGCAGCATGTGAACAAGCCAGTCTCTGACCTTTATCCGAATTTGCGCGGCTTCCTGGATCTCCGGTTCTCGGCGATCGAGGATCTTCCGGCCTCGCAGCTGGATCTTCTCTTCCTGGCGCTGCCGCATGGCCATGCCACGAAAATACTGCCCACCCTTCCTCACGGGCTTCGGGTAATCGACCTGAGCGGCGACTTCAGGATCTCCGATCCTGCTATATTTGAGGACTATTACGGGTTCCCTATGGCTGCGCCGGAAATCCAGCGACGTTTCGTCTACGGGCTGCCGGAAATCAATCGCGAAGCAGTGCGTACGGCGCAATATGTCTCGAATCCAGGCTGTTTTGCCACTGCCACGATCCTGGCGCTTTACCCGCTCTTGAAAGCAGGCTGGGTCAAAGGTCCGGTGTTTGTCGACGCCAAGACCGGGTCATCGGGCGCGGGGAACTCTCCCACTGCGGGCACACACCACCCTCGGCGGTCCAACAGCCTGTTCCCGTACAAACCGTTTCGACATCAGCATTTACCCGAAATACGGCAGGCACTTGGCTGCCCGGTCAACCCAGTCATTTTCCAGACTTATTCGGCGCCGTTCGTTCGCGGGATCTTTTCCAGCCATTACATGGAATTGCATCAGGCCCAAAGCAGTGACGAAATCCGACAGTTATTCATGGATTACTATCCTTCGGAAGCCTTTATTCGGTGGGTGGCCGACAAACCCGACGTCAACTATGTGCGCCACTCGAATTTCACCGATATCGGCGCCGCTGCAGACGGTCCTTATCTGATTGTCTGGTCAGTACTTGACAACTTGCAGAAGGGCGCCGCCGGACAGGCCGTCCAAAATTTGAATATCATGTGCGGCTTCCCTGAAATAACCGGGCTCGACCAGCCGCCTGTACATCCATAGCGCCGCGCCAGCGGAACATATGCACGAGGTAAGCATGCAGGAAATCCCAATCGCCAGTACCCGCTCGGATGAAGACCGCTACCAGCTGAAGACCTATGCCAAGTGGCCCCTGACTCTGGAGCGCGGAGAAGGATGCTACGTCTTTGATTCAGATGGCAACCGCTACCTTGATCTGTACGGCGGCCATGCCGTGGTCGTGACCGGGCACTGCCATCCGCGAATCGTACGCGCGATCAAGGAACAGGCCGAACAGCTGATCTTTTACTCCAACGTGGTCTATAACAGTACCCGCTCGCGCGCTGTCCGCAAGTTGGTTGAGCACGCCGGTCCTCCCTATCACCAGGTTTTTCTGGCCAATTCGGGGAGCGAGGCGAATGAGAACGCCATCAAGCTTGCCCGTGCTCATACCGCGCGTACCGAGGTGATCTCGCTGGAAGACTCATTTCACGGGCGGACTTACGGAAGTCTTTCCGCCACAGGAATCCCCAGCTACCCGGCCTACCTGAACACCCCGGTTCCCGGCCACCGGATCGTGCCGGCCAAGGATGCTGCGACTGCCGTATCGGAAAAGACTGCGGCGGTGCTGGTCGAGCCGATCCAGAGCCTGGGCGGCATCAAACCTGTTCCCGTTGAATGGCTGGCCGAGATGCGCCAGGCCTGCACCGACCACGGAGCGTTGTTGATCTTCGACGAAGTACAACTCGGAGTCGGCAGGACCGGCCGCTTTCTTTATTCGGGGATCAACGGCGTCTATCCCGACATGGTGACGCTCGCCAAGGGTATCGCCTCCGGATTCCCGGCCGCCGCCTTGTTGGTCACCGAGGCAGTGGCCGTACGGGTAAAGAGCGGCGACCTGGGTACAACTTTCGGCGGAGGGCCATTGGCCTGCGCCTGCATCGAAGCGACGCTCGACATCCTTCGGGACGAACAGATCCTGGATAACGTGCGGCATGTTTCGGGCTACCTGAAAAAAGCACTCGAAGCACTGGACATCGTCGAGGAAGTGCGAGGCGCCGGGCTGCTCCTGGGCGTCCGGTTTTCGAGTCCCTGGCAGGAGGCCAAGAACCTTCAGAAAGCCTTGATGGGGAAGCGTATCCTGACCGGGACTTCCCACGATCCGTCCATCCTGCGACTGATGCCGCCTTTGATCATCTCGGAAGCGGACGTAGAATCCTTCATTCAAGTCCTTCGCGACCTATGAAACTCGTAGTTAAATTGAGCGGCAAAGTCCTGGAGGAAGCCGACCTGCGCCGTGAGATCGTACGGCAAATCGGTGAGTTGCGCAGCGCGGGTCACTCCCTGCTCATCGTCCACGGCGCTGGCAAGCAGCTGACCGAACTTTCAAAACAACTCGGGATACCGGTCGTTCAACATCAGGGAAGAAGAGTTACCGACGAAAAGACGCTCGAGGTCGCCAAGATGGTCTTTTCAGCGGTCAATCGTGATTTGACCGCACTCCTGGTCAGTCGCGGAGTACCCGCCCTCGGCCTGACAGCTTTCGATGCCGGGCTGACAAAGAGCCGGAGAAGACCGCCCCTGCCAATACAGACCTCGGAAGGCAAGACCGAGGAGATCGATTTTGGTCTGGTCGCAGATATCCGCGAAGTGAACCGTGCTGAGATCCTCGGGCTGGTTGAAAGCTATCTTCCGGTCATCTGCAGTCTCTGCGCGGACGACTCGGGACAGATCCTGAACATTAACGCCGATACCGTGGCAACAGAACTGGCAATCGCATGGGGCGCCGATCGGCTGATTTCGGTCTCGGATGTGGACGGTATTTACCTGCATCCCGAAGACCCGTCCAGTTTAATCCCCCGCCTTTCAGTCACGTCAGCGCGCGAGCTTCTGGAACGAGGCTGTTTCACCGCCGGGATGGCACCGAAGGTCCAAACGGCACTCAAAGCCCTCGAGCATGGAGTGGCAGCGTTCCAGGTGGTAAGCGGGATCAAACCAGGCGGCCTGCTGAACGCGATCAACCTGGACACCGGAACCCTGCTCGTCGCATAGAGAAAATCCGCGTAATCCGTGTTATCCGTGCTATCCGCGGGCATACCTTCCCACGGATAGCACGGATAACACGGATTACGCGGATTTAGGGCAATTCTGGCCGCTTGAAGTCGAGTGCCTGCTCCAGGGAGTAAGCGACACGCAGCAGAAGCGCTTCCTGGAAGTGCTTTCCGACAATTTGCAGGCCGACCGGCAGTCTCTCGTCGGTAACCCCGCACGGGACCGAAATCGCCGGAACGCCAGCCAGGTTGGCGGTGACTGTGAAGATATCCGACAGATACATCTCGAGCGGGTCTTCCAGCTTTTCCCCCAGCCTGAACGGAAGCGAGGTGGTAGTCGGCCCTACCAGCACGTCCACTGTCTCGAAGGCCTTGGCATAGTCCTGTGCAATCAGCGAACGTACTTTGCTGGCTTTCAAGTAATAGGCGTCGTAGTAACCCGAGCTGAGCACATAAGTACCGATCATGATTCGTCGCTTAACCTCGGCGCCAAAACCCTCGCTGCGGGATCGCTTGTACATATCCTCCAGATCCCTGGGATTGGGTGAGCGGTAACCATATTTGACCGCGTCATAACGCGCGAGGTTGGAGCTCGCCTCGGCTGGCGCCAGGATGTAATAGGTACTGATCGCATACTCCATGTGGGGAAGGGACACCTCGACGGGGATACAGCCCAGCCCTTCGAGTTTGGCAATAGCAGCTTCAACAAAGGAGCGCACGACTGGGTCGAGCCCCGATCCGAACCACTGACTGGGAACGCCGAGGCGAAGCCCTTTAATGTCCCTGCTCAACTCCACCAGGTAGTTGTCGACCGGGTGGGAGGCGGAGGTCGAATCGCATGGGTCATGCCCGGCGATAGCCTGCAGGAGCATGGCGGCATCGGTCGTGTTTGCGGCCATTGGGCCGATCTGGTCCAAGGACGAGGCGAAGGCGATTAACCCGTAACGGGAGACCCGCCCGTAAGTTGGCTTCAACCCTACAATTCCGCAAAACGCTGCCGGTTGGCGAATCGATCCTCCGGTATCGCTTCCAAGCGCGGCCGGCACCTGGCGGGAAGCCACGGCAGCCGCCGAGCCGCCGCTGGAGCCGCCGGGAACCCGATTAAGATCCCAGGGGTTGCGAGTCGGGAAAAATGCGGAGGTCTCAGTGCTCGAACCCATTGCGAACTCATCGCAATTCGTTTTCCCGATGATCAGGGCCCCAGCCTTCTCAAGTTGTTTCGTGACGGTCGCGCTGTAAGGCGGGATGTAGTTGTCCAGGATGCGTGAACCGGCTGTTGTTCGCGTCCCCTCGGTAACGATGTTGTCTTTGAGCGCCAGCGGAATTCCGGTTAGAAATCCCATCCCGATGTCCCTGGTGCGCAACCTTTGATCCAACTCGTCGGCTTTCTTCAAGACCTTTTCGGGCTCAACGGTAATAAACGCGCGCACGCGTTCATCCACCTCACTGATGCGTGCGAGAAAAGAAGCGGCGATATCGCGGACCGAAAAGTCTTTCCTTTTCAGGCCATTATGGAGCTGCTTGATGGAGAGGCCGGTTATCTCTGTCATTCAATCACCTTCGGAACCCGGAACTGACAATCGACTTTCTGAGGCGCGTTCGCTACAGCTTCCTCACAGGGAAGAGACGGCCTTGTCTCGTCGGGACGCATTGGCGTCCCCGGGATATCTTCGACGGCATGAAACGTCGGGTTGATTCCTTCAGTGGGCGCCGAATTCAGGTGTTCGAAGTAGCGGAGTATTGCCTGGAATTGAGCCACGAACCGTTCAAGTTCGTCCGGTGCGTAGCTCAGGTTGGAAAGATCCGCGATTTTCCTGACATCATCCAATGTAACCACTTCTCCCTCCTCTACGGCCGCCGTAGCTGCAACCGCTCAAGGTATTTTCGAGTGACCTTGATATCCTTGGCAATCTGTTTCTTGAGGCTTTCCACCGAGTCAAAACGTTTTTCGCCTCGCAAACGCAGGCAGAAATCGATGCTCAATGTCGTGCCGTAAAGGTCTCCGCTGAAATCGAGCAAATGTGCTTCAACGACCGGGACACCCTCTGGCCGTTCGTACAACGTCGGACGAAAACCGATGTTGATGACACAGGGCTTGATAAGTTCCCCCACATGGGCGCGTCCGCCATATACGCCGACCGCCGGGATCAACTCATTATGAGGCTCGAGATTCGCCGTCGGGAACCCCAGGATCGCCCCGTTTCCGGCGCCGCGCACGACCGTTCCCCGCAGTTGGAAAGGACGCCCCAGAAGTCGGCGCGCCAACTCCATCCGTCCTTCTTTCAACAGGGTGCGCACCCTGGTGCTGCTGATCCTCACCCGCCTGAACTCGACGGGTTCAATCCCATGGACCGGAATCCCTCTGAGCGCGCTCAAGCGACGCAAGGTTTCGAAATCGCCCGCCCGCTTGTGGCCGAAACGGAAGTTGCGGCCAACCACGATTTCCCTGACTTTCCAGGGAAACAGAATATCGTTGAGGAACTGTTCGGGCGAGAGCAGCGACAGTTCCCGGCTAAAGGGGAATCGGACGAGTACGTCCACATTCATCTGGGCCAGGATTCGCTCCTTTTGTTCGGGTGTCTGAAGGAGCGGTGGGGCGGTCGCGGGACTTATCAACCTTTGCGGGTGCGGGTTGAAGGTCATGACAATTGATGTGCCCTGTTTGTCTCGAGCCCGCTCCACGAGAAACTGAATAATCGCCTGATGGCCCTTGTGAATACCGTCAAAAGCGCCGATACTGACGACCGGGTAGTGCAACGTGTCCCGGACCTGATTGAGATCTGTAACGGTCAACATATTTCCGCCGAGGCTTTTCCCCTTTCGTGCCTATCCATCAGACTGTCAGTATCAATCCGTCGTACGAAAGGCGTACTGATTCAGGCAATTGAGCGTTGCCCTCGTCGTGATCGACATCATGGCTCATGTGAATAAGGTAAGTCATTTGCGGTGAAAGGCGTGAAGCCACTTCGGCGGCTTCACGCAGGCTGAAATGAGAAACATGCGGCCGGTAGCGGAGTCCATCAAGAATCAGGTACCGCAGTCCCTGGAGTTTCTCCAGCGACGATTCGGGGATCCTGTTCACATCGGTGACATACGCCAGGTCACCAATGCGAAATCCGAGCACAGGCATGTTCCCGTGGAAGACTTCAATAGGCTGAAAGCAAAGATCACCGATTTGAAACAGCCCATCAATCACCCGCAATTCAACTTCTGCGATTCCCGGATAGCGGTTTTCGGCAAAGAGGTAACGGAAGGTGACACGCAATTGATCCACGGTTTCGCGACTCGCATAGGCCGGGATGGCACGTCCTGCTCGAGCACTGAGGGGAAAGACATCATCCAGTCCGAGAACATGATCGGCGTGGGCATGGGTAAAGACAACCGCATCGAGCCGGCGCACGTCATGGCGCAGCATCTGCAGGCGGAAATCGACCGAGGTGTCGATGACCACGGTCGCCTCGCTTTCAATCAGCAGCGATGACCGTAGACGTTTGTTTTTCGGGTTTGAGGATCGACACACTCGGCAGTCGCAGCCGATCACCGGAATGCCGCGCGAGGTCCCTGTCCCGAGGAATGTGACCTTCATCAGAATCTGATGACCTTGGACTTGCTCAGGAATTTCATACGCAGCTCATAGAGCAGTTGGTCCAGAAGCCGCTGTTCCTCGAACGTCAAATTGCCTTTGGTCTTTTCCTTAAGGATCGTAAGAATATCGATGCTCTGGCGTGCCGCTTGCAGGTCCTCGTTCTGTTGGCCGGTCATGGGGTCCGGCACCTCCCCCAGGTGAATAAAGGCAGAAGTGGCCATGGAAAACAGAAACTGGGAGAAGTCGATCGACATCGGTTCCGTTCGGCCCGGCTCGGAGGCGCGAGACTGTCCCTGCCTGGCGGATTCCTCGGTGGAAGCGGAAGGCCGCGGGGGAGTCTCGGCTCTTGTTTCTCGCGAGGCCTCCGGACGGCGGCTCTCACTTTCCGTCGCGCGTTCGATGTCCTGACGAGGTTCGCCCTCTTCGGTAAATAACCTTCGATCAGTGACTTTGAACTTGGTTCCCTCGTTCTTTTCGTCTTTCGGCATTCGTTCTCTTCACCCTTGTCAGAAATTGAAGCCTCAAGGCTTAACCTGGTCCTTCTTCAGATATTGCCATGCCGACTCCATTTCCTCGAGGGGAACGTCTTTCAGACGTCGACCCTGGTCGGCAAAGTACTTCTCCAGTTTGCGAAAACGACCCGCGAACTTGTTATTGGCCCGATTCAGGGCGGTTTCCGGGTCGATCTCGAGGAACCGGGCAACGTTCAGAGCGGCAAACAGGAGGTCCCCTACCTCTTCACGAATGCGCTCCGCATCCTGCTCTTTGACGGCCTCTTCCAGTTCCTGAAACTCCTCGGTCAGCTTCTCCTTGATTTGCCGGAGTTCCGACCAGTCGAAACCAACCCGCGAAGCCTTGGCTGAAATCTGGTAGCCCGCATAAAGCGCCGGGAGATTGGGAGGAATTCCATCCAGGAGAGATTTCTTTTTCTTGGTCCAGCCTGCCGCCTTCTGTTCGGCAGCCTTGATATCCTCCCAGTGCTTTAATAGCTCCTGGGCGTCCTGATACCGCGCCTCTCCGAAGATGTGTGGATGCCGGCGCACCATCTTCTCGTAGGAGCGCCGGCAAACGTCATCCGCATCGAATTCCCCGCGTTCCTTGGCTATCCGGCAGTGAAAGATGACCTGGAAAAGCAGGTCGCCCAACTCGTCGCTGAGTTCATCGGGATTCTCACTATCGAGCGCCTCGAGCACCTCGTAACACTCTTCGATGAGCATCGGCTTGAGTGTCTCCCGAGTCTGCTCCTTGTCCCACGGGCACCCGTTCGGACCCCGCAACACGTCCATCAGTTCGACGAGTTTCTGAAAAAAGTCTATCCTTTCCGCCTTGTCCGCCACACTCACCCCTCAACTATGTCGAATTGTTCAATGTGCATGAGGGGATCAGCCTTGATCGTCACGATCTTTCCGGTCACATCCTCGATCTCATTCAGGACTTCCCGTTCGCCGTTTTGGAGACCTTTACTGACATCGGGATGGCAACGGATGATAAGCTCCTCGCCTTCTTGAAAATGAGGAATCAGCTTGCGGACTTCCTGATGAATCGTGTAGCAGACAGTGCGGACGGATTTGGTCATTCCTGTTCCGTTGCAGGTCGGACACGGCTGACAGAGCGTCCGTTCCAAGGATTGCTTGACCCGCTTACGGGTGATTGCCACTAATCCGAACTCGTTAAACTGGAGTATTTTGGAAGGCGCCTTGTCTTTGCTGAGCTCTTGCTGCAGCGCGTCCATGACCTTCTGCCGGTTACGCCGCTCGTCCATGTCGATGAAGTCGATCACGATGATCCCGCCGAGGTCACGCAGCCGAATCTGGCGTACCACTTCCTTAACCGCGTCCAGATTGGTCCGGGTAATAGTGTCTTCTAGCGAATTAGTGCTTCCAACGAATTTGCCGGTATTGACATCGATCGCAACCAGGGCTTCGGTCTGGTTGATGACGATATATCCACCGTTCTTCAGCCAGACCTTCTGCTTAAGCGCCTTTTCGATTTCCGCGTTAATCCCGTATTGCTCGAATATCGGCGTGCTGCGGTTATACAGTCGGACCCTGTTGACAAGCTCCGGGTTAAAACGATGCACGAACTCCAGGATTCTTTCGTACTCTTGCTCGTCATCGACTCTGATGGCCCTGAAATCATCGCTTAGATAATCTCGAATGACCCGCTGAACCAGGCTCGGTTCCGAATGTACCAAGGCCGGGGCAGAAACCCTGTCTGCCTTGGCCCGCAGGTCTTCCCACGTTCGAGTCAGGTACATCATGTCCGCCCGGAAGTCCTCCTCGGAATGACCCTCGCCGGCGGTCCTTACGATAAACCCTTTTCCGAAATCACCTCGAAGCCGGTGAATGATCTCCTTGAGTCTCTGCCGTTCGGCCTCGGAAGCAATCTTCCTCGAAACTCCCACATGATCGACGGTCGGCATAAAAACCAGGTACCGGCCCGGAAGAGCAATGTGAGAAGTAATCCTGGCCCCTTTCTTGCCGATTGGTTCCTTCGCCACCTGTACCAGAATCTCCTGCCCCTCTCTGAGCAGATCGCCGATCTGTGCTCGTCCGTTGGTGCGGCTGCTACTGCGCCGTTTGCGGTCGTTGTCGTGCCGGGAAGTCAATTCCTGGGTCTCTGGTTTGTGCTCGACACTGGCTTCAGCGTCCGCTTCCTTGGCCCGACCGCGTCTAGTCTCTTTGCGCTCCTTGACGTCGTCAGTCTCCCTGGACTTTTTCGCCTCCTTGGGCTCCGGCGCCGCTTCCGATTCAGCCGGGGCGACTGTATCGGGCTCCGCCATTTCCGGGTCAGCCGGGACGACTGTATCGAGCTCCGCCGCCACTTCCGGTTCAGCCGGGGCGACTGTGTCGGGCTCTCCGGGCACGCTTTCCGCAACCGCCTCTTCGGGCTGGCCCTCTTTCTGTTCAGCGGCAAGCTGCGCTTCCTCGCTTCTCGGAGTTTCCTGGTCAGTGGGCGGCTCAACT
>DAOTAI010000013.1:0-10049 GCA_035593865.1 Acidobacteriota bacterium | reverse complement strand
CAACTGGCGTTTGCTCGACCTGCGTAAGCGTGGCCTCGGTTTCGAACTGCTCCACCGCTGATTCCACAAGAGCCAGGTCATCGGGCTGGCTCTGGCCGGTCTCAACTGCGGTCGGTAGCGGGGCGATTTTGGTCAGATGCCTGAAAGATTCCCCAGGAAGCGGTTCGATGTGGTGTTCTTCCACCCGACGTTCGGGTTCAGATTTGGTCTCCCGAGATCGACGGCTTGAATCCGGCGTAGCTTCCCGGCTTTCTCGGGATTCCTTTGCTTCACGGGCTTCTCGGGCTTCACGCGCTTCACGGGCCGCCTGCTCCTGTTCGCGAGCCTGCTCGCGACGGCTCCTTCGACTCTTGCGCGTCCGTTTGCCGTCTTCGGGAGCTGCGGGCGCCGGTGGTTCCGGCCGAGCCTCGATCTTTGGTTCGACGCGGATCGTTTCCTCCAGCCCGGCACCTTCGGCGGATCGGAACAATTCCTCGTATTCCTCGTAATCCTCGAAGAAATCCGATACGTAGAGGAAAGCGTGACGCTCAAGGCCGATATCCACAAAAGCCGCCTGCATTCCCGGCAGAACTTTGGTCACGCGACCCTTGTAGATATTGCCCAAAATCCCTTTGTTTTTGGCTCTCTCAATAAAAATCTCTGTGATCTGGTCATCTTCGACAATTGCGAGTCGGCTT
Source organism: Acidobacteriota bacterium (assembly GCA_035593865.1). GTDB lineage: Bacteria > Acidobacteriota > UBA6911 > RPQK01 > RPQK01 > RPQK01. The sequence continues at coordinate 9,372 of DAOTAI010000013.1, read as the reverse complement.
TCAAGACTCGTCGAATTGACGATCAACTCCTTGGACATGATTTCTCCCTCCGAACGGTGATCCGTTCGCTAAGGAGAAGCTGATGCAGAGGTTTCATGTTCCGCAAAAATGCGGCAGGAAGGTAGCTTCGATCAACTCACATCTCCTATTGGTCACAAGTGGAGATGAGGAGTTAAAGCGTGGCGACAACAGATAAGTTGTTCCGACACAAAAGTTTCTTCCACGAGCCGGAGCGGACCCCTTCCGCTCGACGGTCTCGCTTCATCTGCGGTATGTGCAGCTTCTCCAAATAACTGAAATAGAAAGCCGATATAAGTGCGAATCAAAGCCACAGAACATTATAGCGACGGGAATCAAGGCGTGGCAAGAAACGCGTGAAGGGGAGAAATCGCCCGCAGCCAATCCGCGTAATCCGCGCTATCCGCGGGTCCGCGGGGCGTGCGGGCAAAGCTCCTAATACACAAACCGGTTGTAGTGGACATTCAGCGCCAAACCCAAGGCGAGATACGTGCTCAGGGCAGAGGAGCCCCCATAGCTCAGAAGCGGCAGGGGAATCCCGATCGCTGGAGTGATACCGAGCGCCATTCCCACGTTTACCGTCACATGAAAGAAAATCAGACTCGCAATTCCGGTAATAATCAGAATGCCAGACCGATCGCGAGCCTGTTCGCCAACCCGGACAAGCCGTGACAGTACAAACAGGTAAAGCATGAGAACGAGGCAGGCGCCCACCAAACCGGTTTCCTCGGCGAGGAGGGCAAATATAAAATCGGTATGGATTTCGGGCACGAAACCGAGTTGGCTCTGGCGGCCGTTACCGATACCGGTTCCCAGGATTCCGCCCGATCCGATCGCGATTAGCGACTGACGCGTTTGATACCCGTAGCCTTTCGGGTCCAAATCCGGATCGAACGTCACCATAATGCGCTGCTTCTGGTAGTCTTTCAAAACCAACCAGCTGGCAGGGGCCATGGTCAGCGCCAGAAGGAGTACGGCGAGGACGAAGCGGAATTTCAACCCGGCGATGATCATCATCCCCCCGAGAATCGGGAAGTACATCAATGCTGTTCCGAGGTCCCCTTGCAGGACAACGAGGCAGACCGGGACGATGGTAATCATCACCAGCACAATGAAGTGCTGAACCTTCAGATAGTCCTCGCTCAAACCGGCAAGGTAGCGTGTCAAGGCCAGGATTACCACAATTTTGACGGCCTCCGACGGCTGAAAACTCTGCCCCCCGATTGTCAGCCAGCTCTTGCTTCCGTTAATGGTCGTACCGAATAGGAGAATTCCGATCAGAAGCAAGATGGACAGGACGTACAGGTGCAAGGCGTAGTCGACAAGGTAGTGGTAATCGATCGATAAAACGACAAAACAGATGAACAGGCCAAGCGCCGTCCAGAGCAACTGTCGCACAAAGGCGTTGGAGGCGGGATTCTGAAGGCTCGCACTGTAGACGCCAAGGATCCCCAGAAGGGCCAGTGCCATGGCGCCCCCAAACAACAGAAAATCGAACCTGGAAACAAACCTTCTGAACGGCATCTCGAAAAATTCCAGCCCGACGCCTGAGTCCTACTGGTTTATACCCCCGCGTTGAACACGGGCTTCCGTCGCATCGGCCGTGACAGCGGCTACCTGCAGCGGGGTTGCCGGCAACGGCTCGGGTTGTTGTGGCCGTTGATACTTCTTGTCGAAATATGCCTGGAATATTTTCCCCGCAACCGGCGCCGCCACGCCTCCGCCTGAATCTCCGCCCTGGACGATCACACACACAACTATCTCCGGATTATCGCGCGGGGCAAATCCTACGAACCACGCGTTGGACGGGAATTTAGCTGCCACTTCAGGCGGCAGTTTTGCGCGTGCGGCCTTGCTGATCGTCTGGGCCGTGCCGGTTTTCCCGCAGACTTCAAAGCCTCGGACCATAGCAGCCCGGCCTGTCCCGTACTCATTTACAACCCGCCACATCCCATTTCGGACAGCCTGCAGATTTTTCTCATGAAAAATCGGGACTGAGCCGGAGGTGGCAACAGCTGTTGCGGGCGGACGGTAAACTCTTTTGTCCTTAACCAGGCGCAGAGGCGGCGCCTGACCAGTGGCAATCATGCCGACCGCTCGGGCCAGTTGCATTGGGGTGACGTTCATCGCGCCCTGGCCAATTGCGACCGATATCGTCTCGCCGGCGTACCACTTCTCCCCTTTGGTGCGCTCCTTCCATTGTTCGGAAGGAACCAAGCCGACTGATTCTCCGAAAAGGTCTACTCCGCTGAACTGTCCGAGCCCCAGGAGCTTGCTGTAGTGCTCGATCTGACCAATTCCAAGTTTTTGACCCAGGGTATAGAAATAGACGTTGCACGATTGCCTGATCGCGTCGCTGAGGTTAACCCTGCCGTGACCTCCTGGCTTCCAGCAATGGAAGTAATGACCGTAAAGGCTGATTCCTCCTGGGCAAAAGACGGTGTCGTTCTCGTTGACTACTCCGCTTTCCAATCCGGCAATCGCCATGATCAGTTTGAAAGTGGACCCAGGCGAGAATTCCGCCTGTATGACTCGATTCTGTAGGGGATGGTTCGGGTCATTACTGAGTCTGACCCAGTCCTGACGGCTGATACGGGTTGCAAAGAGATTCGGATCGAAAGCCGGGCGACTGGCCATCACCAGGATATCGCCATGAATCGGATCGAACGCGACGACCGCGCCGGGAGAATCTCCGAGTGCTGCCTCGGCTACCATCTGCAGGTCCAGATCGAGTGTCAAAGAGAGCGACTTGCCCGGAATCGCCTCGATCGAATGCAGCTCTTCAATCGCCCGACCCAGGCTGTTCACCAGGAGACGGCGCTGTCCATCCTTACCCGAGAGGTTTCGATTGTAGGTCCTCTCGACTCCACATTTTCCAATGATGTCTCCTTGGTGATACCCCTTGAATTCCGGTTGTTCCAGCTGTCTCGCGGAAATCTCCCCGACATATCCGAGAGCGTGAGCGGCCAATTCCCCGTAGCGGTACAAGCGTCTGGGCTCTTCGACGATAGTGAGTTCCGGGTGTTCGTTCTGATGGGCGAGGACGTAGGACACCTCCGCCATCGAGAGATTTTCCTTGATGGTCAAACCCTGATACTTGGGATGACGCCGGGCGGCCTGCATACGCTCGTTCAGTTCTTCCTCCGTCATATCCAGGCCGCGGAGAAACTCGAACACCTCTTCGAGGTCGTCGGCTTTGTCGAGAAACAGCACCAGGTTAACGCTTTCGACATTGTCGACGAGAACCCGTCCTTCCCGGTCAAGGAGAAGGCCGCGGGGGGCCAGCAGGCGTATGATTCGGATCTGATTTTGTTTGGCGAGGTCTTTGTAGTAGTCGGATTTCAGGACAGCGATATACCAAAGCTTGCCGAACAGGACGAGAAACACGAGCACAAAGCAGGCCCTCAGCCCTTTCATTCGGGAAATTAACTTGCGATTGTCCTGAAATATCGCCATAGCCAAACCCGATTCACGACGAAAAAATCAGAATCTGTTTCCCGTCGATCGAATCCTGATCGATCCTTTGCCCCTCTGCAATCGGTTGTGGATTGCCGAGGGAGACGAGTCCGAGCGTCTTTAACCGTCCAATCGAGCCCCCTTTCTACAATCCCACTCGTCGGAAGTCTTTCCTGGGGAACTTGAAGCGATCATAAACACGTGAGCCAATTCCCCCGGCTACTCCCGTGACTAATGCCCTGGTTAAGCTGTCCGTCCAGAATCCTTCATCGATCGGCTGCTCCAGTAAAAGCAGCAACAGGTACATGACGGCGCTGTCCAGCAGCGAAAGTGTCAATATCAGGACGGATCGGCTGCCAGCATCGTTGAACTGCAAAATCCGGCTGAGAAGGCTGGCTGTAAATCCGGTTATCGTCTTGGTAAGTCCGTTCAACCCCAAAAAGGTCCGGTAGATGGCGTCTTGAACCAGGCCGAAAATGGTGCCGTTCAGGGCGGCTGTCGAGGGGCTTGAATACCATCCGATATAGATGACCAGGATGAGTGACAGATCCAGGTACAGCGCCGGAGGAAAATATTGTGCGCACAGAATTTCAACAGCGGCGCTACACAATAGGAGAAGCATAACTTCTCGTTTGTGCACTACGCCACTCAGCTTCTGCATTCTCAGGAAGCCCGTTGTTTCTGGAACAGCAACATTAAAGGTTCCGACTTTGCTTGACAACTCTATTTCCGCATGACAATGAGCACTTCCTCAAGCCGGCGAAAATCGACACTCGGTTCGACTCGAATCTCCCGATGGATTTTGTTCCCCTTTACCGAGCTGATAATACGCCCTATACGGATTCCCTTCGGATAGATCTGGTCTGTTCCCGAGGTGAAGATCGTATCACCCACGTCAGCCTTCTCGTAACTCGGGATATACCACCAACTGAGGACCGGGCTGCCATCCCCCCGAATGACACCTTCCAAGCGAGAATCGGCCAGCAAAGCGCCAGCCCCTGCTCCAGCGTTGGTTATTAACTCAACTTCAGCGGTAAAAGGAGTGGTCGCAATCACACGTCCGACGATACCGCGCGGATCGATGACAGCGGAATTGACCTTAACCCCGTCCCGGGTCCCCGCATTAATAAGAAGTCGCTGCGAATAGAAAGGCGGGCTTTTCCAGATAACGGCGGCGGGAATGGTCGAAAAGGTATACTCTGCGCGCACCTTTTCGTATTCCGGGATGCGATCGAGCAGTTGCCGCAGGTTGTGGAGATTCGCGATTTCCAGGCGCAGCCGGCTGTTTTCTTCAAGCAGGCGCGCTCTTTCCTCTTCCGCCCGGTACAAAAACACGTAGCGACTCCAAGCCTGCTTCACGGTATCTGTGGCGCTATGGATCGCCCAAGCGACCGGAGTGAATATGGCCAGACTCCAGGAGCGCAGCAAGGTGCGCCCATTCTCGTTTGTGATCTGCACCGAAAGCAACGTGATGTGCAGAACCGTGAACATCAGAAGTGAGACTATCGGCCGGCGCACAAACTCCGTCATTGAATACAGACCCTTGCCAGCAACTCCATGTCAGCGAGCATTTTGCCGGTTCCCAGTACGACCGAAGTCAAGGGGTCCTGTGCCAGGAACACCGGCAAGTTGGTTTCCTCCTTAATTCTGACGTCCAGGTTCTTCAGCAAAGCGCCTCCGCCGGTCAGCACGATACCCTTTTCTGCGATGTCGGCGGACAGTTCCGGCGGGGTCCTCTCCAAAGCAACCCGGACAGCGTTAATAATAGTCGAAATTGAATCGGACAAGGCCTCGCGCACTTCTTCGTCGGTGATCGTCACAGTCTTCGGAATACCCTCGATCAGGTTACGCCCTTTCACTTCCAGGCTTAAGCGTTCCTCCATAGGGGCGGCAGACCCAATTTTCATCTTGATCTGCTCGGCGGTGCGCTCGCCGATCAGGAGGTTATGCTTGCGCTTAATGTACTGGATGATCGCCTCGTCCATTTCATTGCCGGCCACGCGGACAGAACGGCTGTAGACGATCCCGGACAGACTGATCACCGCAATGTCGGTGGTGCCACCGCCAATGTCAACGATCATGTTTCCGCTCGGCTCCGTTACGGGCAGTCCGGCGCCGATGGCGGCGACCATGGCCTGCTCGACCAGGTAAACCTCGCTGGCCTTGGCGCGAAGCGCCGACTCGCGAACCGCACGCTTTTCCACCTGGGTGACTTCGGAAGGAATGCTGATCACAATACGCGGACTTAGAAGGTGGTTCCGATTCAAGGCCTTCTTTATGAAATACTTCAGCATTTCTTCCGTCACATCGAAATCCGCGATCACGCCGTCTTTCATGGGCTTGATCGCTACGATGCTGGCCGGAGTCCGGCCGAGCATATCCTTCGCCTCGTGGCCGACGGCTTCGACTTTGTTCGTAAGCTTGTTGATGGCCACGATTGACGGTTCGTTGACGACTATGCCACGGCCCCTGGCATAAACCAGCGTATTCGCCGTTCCAAGATCAATGGCGAGGTCATTTGCAAAGACACCAAATAGCGAGCGCAGCTTCATAACCCTTTTTACACCGCGACTTTGACACAATTTCGTTTATCGCGCTTGGCTTCATACATCGCGGTGTCGGCACGATGTATCAGTTCCTCCGCCGTTCGCCCGTGATCCGGGAAGACGGCAACCCCTGCGCTTATGGTCAGTTTTATTGCGAGCCCCTTGCGTTGGCCGAAGCAATGGGAAGCCACCGTGTTTCTCAGCCGTTCCGCGATAATCAGGGCTTCCTCGGGTCCAGTTTCAGTGAGAACCACAACGTACTCGTCACCGCCATAACGAGAGGCGGTGTCCGCTTCGCGGACGTTGCTGCGAATCACCTTGCCGACTTCGGCGAGCACGGCGCTGCCGACCAAATGTCCGTAAGCGTCGTTAACGTTCTTGAAGTAATCCAGGTCGAGGAAAATAACAGCTACCGGTTTCCGGTACCGGGTGCAACGAGCCAGTTCCGCCTTGAGGAAATGAAGGAGAAACTTGCTGTTAAACAGACCCGTGAGACTGTCAGTAAAAGCTATCCTTTCCTTCTCTTCCAGAATGTTGATCAGTTCCCAGCACTGGGCCAGTATTCGAATCCGTGTGCCGAGCGTCCTCGGCACTCGTCGGCACGTCTCCAGGTCGCAAGAGGAGAACCCCTGCACGAGCCCCACCAGCTGCGAGTTATACTGCAGAGGCAGGATCAGCGTGACCGGGTAGTGCCGGGTTTCAACCCACTCGCCGTACGATCGCGAAACATTTCTGTCGACGACCGATCTTCGGTTCTCTAGCACCGGCAACAGGTCGGCGGGAAATGGAATTATCGTCCTGAAGTTAGGATAAATCAGCTTGAACTCCCGCGACGCCCTCTCCCACCGGTGAAAAGCCCACACCTCGACATCGGGGTGCATGAAGAGCCGCGAATTCACCTCGCACAACTTGAGCTTGTCCTGCCGAATGATGGCATCCAGCAAATCAGAAGCACATTCCGATCTCATGGAAACAACCCACGTATATCCAATACTTTCAGCCCCCCGACATAACCTGGGTTCTAAAGACCGGCCTATTATATCTGCTTAGTGCAAAAGTTTAGTGATTCTGTTACCAAAAAAAACAGAGACCATTTTTTGTAAGCTAAACCATTCACGCGCCGCCGGTTGAGTGTCTGCGTCTCTTATAGAGGCCGGAGTCTCAAGAGTCCGGCCGCAATCAGCCTGTAGATACATCGACAAGTTTGTTACTCTGCGCATCGAAAGTCGCGGCGGTCACGAGGGTGTATGAATCCCCAATCGGCCCCCTTTTCCTCTTCCCTCCACCCCTCTTCCCCTATGCTATAATGCGCTTTTTCAACTACTCGAGAAGTCGGAGGAAGTCATAAATGCTTGCGTTCCTAAGAAGAAAACAAAAAGGATTGAAATGGATTCTTTGGCTCGTGATCCTCGGGCTGGGCGCAGGTATGGTCCTGCTCTTCGTCGGGACTCCCGGTGATCTCTCCTCCTCCGGCCTCGCACAAAGCGATGTCGCCCAGGTGGGCGAACGCCCGATCAGCGCCATCGAGTTTCGAAAACAGTACCGGCGCATGTACGAAATGTACCGCCAGGTTTACAAGCTAGATCAGCAGGATCCCGAAATCGTAAAACAACTCGGATTGGGGCAGCAGGCGCTCAACTCGCTTATCAGCGAATATGCCGTGACTGAACAGGCTCGAAAGATGGGACTCGACGCTACTCCTGAAGAAATCAGGCAGGAGATCATGAGAATGCCTGTTTTTCAGAACAAGGGGGCCTTTGTCGGGACCGAGCTGTACCAGCAGATCCTGCGGCAGAACGACATGACTGCCCAGGAGTTTGAGGAGAATCTGCGCCGAGACATCATCCGGCAGAAGATGCAGCAGCTGCTTACCGATGGGATCATCGTGACTCCCGAGGAAGTTCGACAGGAATACGAGAACCGGAATCTCGAGGCGAAAGTCAGGTATATAGCAATCGATAAGAAGGCGTCTGAACCGACCACTGTCGACGAGGCGGAACTGAAGAAATTTTACGAATCGCGCAAGGAAGCTTACCGCAAGGGAGAACAGCGCCGCGTCAACTACGTGTTTGTCCCGGCCGATCCGATGTCCGTAAAGGTTTCCGAAGAGGCCGTTCAGGCGCGCATCAACACGATCAATCCCGAGGAGCAAGTCCGCGCTGCTCATATTCTGATTAAGACGCCTCCCGGAGGGGACGATGCAGAAGCGCGTAAAAAAGCCGAGGCGGTTTTGGCCCGAATCAACGCGGGTGAGGATTTTGCGTCCGTAGCGAAGGCAGTCTCTGAGGATCCGGGATCGGCCCAGCAGGGCGGTGATTTGGGGTTCTTCGGGCGCGGGCAGATGGTTCCGGAGTTTGAGCAGGCGGCTTTCAGCCTCCAGCCGGGGCAGACCAGCGGCTTGGTGAAATCCCCCTTCGGCTTCCACATCATCCGGGTCCTGGACAAGACGACGACGCAGCCGGAAAGCCAGCGGGCCGTGGTTGAGTTCGAGCTTCGCCAGGCGGAGGCCATTCGGGCCGCTCGCGACCAGGCCTACAAGATTATCAATGCCGCACGCCAGAAGCCGTTGGCTGAAGTTGCGAAGGAGCACAAACTCTCCGCGATGACTTCGGACTATTTCGGCATCGCAGATCCGGTGCCTGGTATGGTTGTCCGCAGCGACTTCAACGAGAAAATCTTCGGGCTCAAGAAGGGTGACCTGGCATCGCCCTATCAGGGATCAGGCGGTTTCTACGTCGCCCAGGTGGCCGATATCAAACCGCCGGAAACCCCGCCTTTTGAAGAGGTCCGAACCCGCGTGGAGAACGATTACAAGACCCGGCGCGGGGACGAACTGGCCCGGCAGAAGGCCACGGAATTCCTGAATGCCGCCAAGGGTCAGGATTTCGACACCGTCGCCAAGAAGGCCGGCTATAAGGTGACAACCACCAGCTACTTCAAGAAAGGCAGCAATATCGACGATACCCTGCGCTTCTCCCCGGAGCTTCATGATCGGGTTTTCACCAAGATCGCGGAAGGCGAGGTCACGGGTCCGATCGAGATTGCCGGAAAATTCGTGGTGGTCCAGCTGATCGACAAGACCGATGTGGACCAGGCCAAGTTCGAGCAAGAGAAAGCCCAGATTGAGAAAGATCTGACCGCTCAGAAACGGGCTGAATTTTTCTCCACGTATGTCCGCAACCTGGTAGAGGAAATGCGTAAGGGCAACCAGATCGTCGTTAACCAACAATTGCTGGACGACCTGATCGGCTAGTGAGTAGAATAGGAGAGCTGGCAACACCGCCGGCTCTCAACCCGGTGGGGCTGTAGCTCAGTTGGAAGAGTACCTGAATGGCATTCAGGGGGTCAGGGG
>DAOTAI010000420.1:0-4511 GCA_035593865.1 Acidobacteriota bacterium | reverse complement strand
AGAGCAATCGCTTTTTCCGTCTGGCCGGCGCCTATCGCCGCCATTATCTCGGTTTCAAGCCGCGAGAGCGTTATGGAATTGACGCTATAGTCCAGGAATGCTTCCCATGTGATCGGGCACCACTTGCTTACGATCTCGTACCCAATTACTTGTGCGTATGCCCGGATTTCAGACTGTGCCGCAACCTCCATGCGCAGCTTGAGAAAATGCAGCAAGTTATGCAAATCCATCTTCCAGTAAGCCTCGGTGTAGGTCGACAATGGAAGGTCTTTTCGAGCCTGTTCCCTGGCCACGCCCCGCTCGAGTCTTTCCTGGTAGACCTCTCGAGCGAAATCCTGTAACTCGATTTCCCGCCTTGACAGCTCGGCGCCCTGTTCAAGATCCAGGAATCCCTCGCTCCCCTGTCGATTGGAGGCTGCCTGTCGCCGCCATTGAGATGGCTCGGTCCGCTGGGCGGCATCAATGGCGACTGAATATCGCGTTGAGTATTCGTTGACGTTCGCAGTGCGGTGGCGAATCCACTGACGCCAGGTATCCATTGGTACCCGAACATGGAGCTTGATCTCGCACATTTCGAATGGGGTCGTATGGCGATGGCGCATCAGGTACCGGATCAGCCCGCGGTCCTCCTGGACGTGCCTGGTTCCCGATCCATAGGAAACCCTCGCAGCCTGGACAATCGACTGATCCGAACCCAGATAGTCCACTACCCTGACAAAGCCATCATCGAGCACGCGTATCGGCAGCCCTAGAATGGCGTCGATCTCGGGCACCGAAATCCTCGACAGTCTTTCTGTTTCTTGATTCATTGGCCCTCCAAACGCAAAAACCTGATCCATCTATGGAGACCAAGTTATCGCATGGGTGTGACTGTGCGGGAGGATACTTGCTCGGCCGCATCTTGGCGGCACTCAGTCCGTTTCAACCTTTCTCTCCCATAAGGTCGCACACCACGTGTCCGCCGATTCTGGTGAGGTGAATATGCCCGTCAGGCGGTAGTTCTTTCTGATGTAGTCTCCAATCTCCGCGTCAAAATCCTTACCGAATTCCGGCACACCGTACTCAGGAAACCGCCGATTCGACCAAATAACATACCGGACACGGTTTTGTTCGATCTCTTCGATTGTTTTCCTGGTCATGTGACCTGGAACCACCATTCCCGGTGTCATGGCACAGATGCGGATCGGGCATGGGACCCCGGTAAAGAAGTACAACGCCGCTTCTTCGGGAATCGCCAGAACTCGTTGCCCCTGCTCATGCGCCGTGCGCATAAAACTGCCTGCTGCACTCCAGGCAGGGAGCAACGGGCGTGGAAGGTAGATTGTCCCTCGCTCGCTGGTGAATGCTGCCCGCTCGTCCCTCAGATAGCGCCATCCCGGTGCCACTTCCTGTGTGACCCACAGGCAGACCATCGCGCAAACAAACAACTGGGCCGCACGGAATTTCTTAGAACCCAGAACCCTCTTAGAAGGGAAGGCGGTAGCAGCCAGCAGTAAGAAAAACCCCAGCAAGACGGGTCCATTATAGTAAATGGCGTATCCTCGGGGCACCATGCCGAACAGGGTGCGGATAGCGACGAGTGCTCCGAAGCTCATAACCACCAGCATCGCGAACGTCATCATGGACCCACGCCGCCAAAATAGGAAGGCGGTCACCGGCACTGCCAAGCTGAGAATGAAAACCATGTGAAATGGAAAGACAAGTACGCCTATATACTCGCTTAGTAGGTATGCTCCTTGGCTCTTGAGAACGAGAACACTGCCGATCAGCAGAAGACCGGAAACGGCGACTCGGATCGGCTGATTACAGCCTACGGACAGCCACAAGAGACGAATTCCAAGCCAAAACGCCGCAAGAATTGCAGTCAATACGAGGCCTTTCCATAGGTGAGACCAAGACAAAAGGAACCCCGTCGCTTTCAACCACATCGCCCCGTATCTCTGCATGAAGTAGGAGGTCGGCCAGCTCATAAAGTTTTCGTGTGTGATGAATTCCACGCCGCCGAGGGATACCATCCACGCGGCGACTGCGGCGCACAGGGTGAGAGCCGGCAGGAGGGCCAGGAGGTTCCGGCCAGTCGAAGGCCAGGACCGCTGCTGCCACCAGAGCCCGATCAACAACAGCGCCAGGACTGCAAAGCAGGCGTATCCGTACTCTAGCTTCGTGAGTAGGGCGACGGCCGCGCATATCCCCGCCCAGAATAGATCTTTCCTCGATCCACGGAGTACGGTGCGCAAAGCGAAAAGAAGAAACAAACAGGCCGTTACAGACCCGTACACAGTTGCGTAGCAGTACGGGAGCGGGTAGTTGAACAGTCCTGGACCGAACGATTGGACTAGGCAGACATAGCCGATAGCGAACGCTAACGGCCAGGAGGAGAAGTACAGCATAGCCCGGGACAGAGACAGGGCCACCACTAACGCGGCGAGTGCTCCTGCCGCGTACATGACTTCAACCCGGATTCCAAAGACCCGAAACAACAGGCTGTTCAAGTACGGAGCGCCCGGACCATAGGGGTACCAGACGTCGCGGTACAGTGTTTTCCCCTCGGCAACTGCCGCTGACACGAATAATTCTCGGCCGCAGTCGATAGTCACACTGCCCCACCTACCCCATCCGTAAAGGACCAGTCCCAGCCACACCAGGCATAACACTGCGATCACCAGCCGGTTTGCGAGTCGATGCGATGTGCCTGGGTTGAACTCTACAGGCGGGAACGCCCATTCACGGAGTCCGGTCATGGAGGATGATAATAATCTTGGGCATCTGAAAATTGTCAAGGAATTAAAGATTGTCGGGTCTGGCGGTAGACCAGCCAGGCATGGCCGGCGGCTGCACTATGGTCACCCCGGTTTGTCCGGAAGAACGGCGGTGTTGTAAAATTCTGCGGATGCCGCAACGGCGAAAGACCCTAACAGTAAGAGTCGGAGATGTTTTGGTGGGGTCTAACCACCCGATAGTGGTTCAGGCGATGACTAACACCGACACGGCCGACGTTGAAAAAACGGTGCGGCAGGTGCGCGAACTGGTCGAGGCGGGCGCCGAGCTGGTCCGCGTGACTGTGAACACCGATGCCGCTGCCAGGGCGATCCCGGAAATAAGCGCTCGCCTGGCAGACGAGGGCGTTACGGTTCCGCTGATTGGCGATTTCCACTACAATGGCCACGTCTTGCTCAGGCGGTTTCCCGAATGCGCCCGTCGCCTGGCGAAGTACCGGATCAACCCGGGCAATGTCGGAATGGGGAAACACCGGGATACAAATTTCCGGCAAGTGATCGAAGTGGCTCTCGAAAACCAGAAGCCTGTCAGGATAGGGGTAAACTGGGGTTCGCTGGATCAAGGCCTTCTGGCCGAAATGATGGACCGAAACGCGGCCCTGCCGGAGCCAAGGGAGTCTGGCCAGGTGGTGCTCGACGCCATGGTGGAAAGCGCCCTTCAATCGGCCTCACTCGCCGAGGAGTTCGGCCTTCCCCGCGATCAGATCATTTTAAGCGCGAAGGTTTCCTCAGCCCCTGACCTGATCCAGGTTTACCGCGGCCTGGCAAAGCGGTGTGATTATCCTCTTCACCTGGGCCTTACGGAAGCTGGAATGGGAAGCCGGGGGATAGTTGCCAGCACTGCCGGCATGGCGGTTTTGCTCCAAGAGGGCATCGGCGACACGATTCGAGTCAGCCTGACCCCCCGACCGGGAGGCAATCGAGCCGAGGAAGTCACAGTGGCTCAGCAGATCCTCCAGGCTCTCGGCCTGCGAAGCTTCGCACCCCAGGTGAGCGCCTGCCCAGGATGCGGCCGGACCACCAGCAGTTTTTTTCAGGAATTAGCCGAACGCGTGCAGCAGCATGTACTACAGGCGATGGCTTCCTGGTCCAAAGTTTATCCGGGGGTTGAGGAGCTGAAAGTGGCAGTGATGGGTTGTATCGTCAATGGTCCGGGAGAGTCAAAACATGCCGATATCGGCATTTCTCTGCCCGGGACGGGGGAGGATCCCAAGGCCCCGGTTTACGTGGACGGGCGCCACTTCACGACTCTCAAAGGCCCTCGCATTGCCGACGACTTCATCCAGATCCTGGAAGATTACATAAAACAGAAGTATGGTCCCAGCAAGCATATGCATTAAGGAGGAGACCTTTTCACGATGATCCAAGTTGAACATCTAACGAAACGTTTCGGCTTGGCCACCGCCGTTGAGGACGTCAGTTTTGAGGTCGGAAAAGGAGAAATCCTTGGGTTTCTTGGACCAAACGGTGCCGGGAAAACGACCACAATGCGAGTGCTCGCGGGTTTTTTCCCGCCCAGTAGCGGGCGAGCTTCGGTTGCCGGGTTCGATGTGTTCGAACAACCTCTCGAAGCCAAGAAGCGGGTTGGCTACATGCCTGAGAACCCCCCGCTTTATACCGAGATGGCTGTCGACGAATTTCTCCGGTTTGTCGGCAGAATTAAGGGACTGCCCTCCGACAGGCTGGAAGCCAGGCTTCAGGAGGTCAAGGAACTATGCGGCCTTCAGGGAACCG
>DAOTAI010000419.1:0-4512 GCA_035593865.1 Acidobacteriota bacterium | reverse complement strand
CAAGCTCTGCCAGCATGGCTGCCTTGGCCGCCAGTCCGCGGTTTGCTGTCTCCGCATCCGGGGCGTAGACGACGTTAATGTGGTTCGACTTGTGGCGGGCCATCAGTTGGTCCCTGGAGACACCCGATAAGACGGCGTGCATTATCGGCCACTGAGGCGTGGTTGCCTGCCATCGCCTCTCGGTCTCTTCCGCCGGCAGTTGAACGGCTTTCGCTCGGCCCAGATCCGCATGGAGCTTGCCGTTCTCCACGAAGACGCGGCTCCAGACCACTTCTCCCGGTTTGCTGACGCCCTTGATGGTGCCCCCGCCGAGCGGGAAATACATTGCCGGCTGGCGTTCGCTCACTGCGCCGGAGTATCCACCGACCAGGTGAGAGGGCGGAACCGCGCCCGAAATCATGAAGACCCAGACGAAATCGTCAATGCCCGTGTCCCGGTAATGCTCGCCCCAGCGGACGTCGTGCAGGGTGGTGGCAGGATCCAGCCCCATCGCCTTCCAGACCCGGTTTGTGATCAGGGCATCGATGCCGGCGCATTCGTCAACTTCATTGAAGTGCGGCAGCGCCTGCCCGGGATACAGCTCCCGGCCGTCCTGAGCGTATACCGGCGGACGGTCGACATCATTCAAGAGGCCCTCAACCAGGTCGGAGGCCGGGGCCATGTCCTTCAGACCCTGCTGATACTGAATTCCTATTGCGTCGCAGCCGAAGGAATCAGCCATGCGAACGGCGGCAATGTACATCTTGCATTGGCCCAGGATCTGATCGTGTGTCAAATACTTCTGAGGATCCGGACCGGTAATGAATTTCATCCCTTTGCGTTCCAGCCAATCTCGTACTGCCTGGGCTTCCTGGTCGGTCACCTGCTGCATCGCGGCCAAAAGGGCGGACTGGCTCAGGCGTTCTTTGTATATCCCTAGAGGATGAAGCAACTCATCTTCGACGATAGCGTTGTACATTCCCATGCATCCCTCGTCGAAGACCCCCATAATGGCTTTCCGTTGCTTCATTTCCCGGGCCAGGGCCACACCTAACTGATACTCGGCGGGAGGCAGGCTGTGAGGGACCAGGTCTCGGACGTGGCTCAAATCATGATCGATCTTGCCCTCGCGCAACCACTGGCGAATACCGTTCAGGAAAAAGCTGTCGGTGAGGTCTTTGCTCCAGATCGTACTGTACTTGACACCGGCCTTTGTCAAGCAGGCGTTCAGGTTTAGCATCCCGACGAGCCCCGGCCATTGGCCGGACCAGTTGGCCACTGTCAGGATCGGTCCCTGATGACTCCTGAGTCCGGGCAGGACATGATGGCTGTATTGCCAGACCGCTTCAGCTACGATCAGGCGCGCTTCGGGATGAATCCGCTGAAATACGTCTATCCCCATTTTCTGACTCGAGATAAAACCGTGCTTGAGCGTCTCATCGTAGGGGTGTCCGCGTCGGACCTTGAAACCTTCAGCCGCGAAGACCTCGACCAGACGTCGCTCCAACTCCGCTTGAGCAGGCCAACAAACTTCGTTGGCGGACTGCCTGAGATCGCCGCTCGCGACCAGGATGATTTCGTCAGAAGCCACTTTTTCAGGTGTTCTTAACTCGGGCGTCGCGTAGTTGACCATTCCTCCTCCTTTCCCTGGCATCAGGATACGACAACTTGGCCGCATTCGCTCGATTTCTTCCCAAATGCAGGCGCAAAGGGGTAAAGGCAGGTGCGAGTGGACCAAGTGGACTCAGTGGACCAAGTGGACCCAGTGGACGGCTCGGTGGATTTATGGCCTCTGCTTCGTCCACTTCGTCCACTAGGTCCACTAGCTAACTGGCTAGCAAACCTGAGAACCGTTCGAAAGCTTTATCCCAATCGCCATCGCGTGGTGTGAAGGTTTCCTGGCTGATTGAGGCTGCAACAGCGCGACGTCCGGCTTCAACACTCTCCAGGAAGCCCCCTGAAATGGCCTGGACCATTATGTTTCCCAGCGCGGTGGCTTCAACCGGGCCGGTGATGACTTCGCAGTGACAGGCATCTGCAGTCAGCTGGCAGAGGAGTCGATTCTGACACCCTCCCCCTACAATCCGGATAGTTTTAGCCGTCCGGCCGGAGACTTTCTGAAGCAGGTTTAAAACGTGCCTGTATTTGAGTGCGAGGCTTTCCAGGCAGCATCGCACGATCTGTCCAGTAGTTGCCGGCTCGGGTTGGCCGGTTCTGCGACAGAACGACCGGATGGCCGCGGGCATGTCGGGGGGATTAAGGAAGTCCGGGCAGTCAGGATCGACGAATGTCAGCAAAGGCTGACTTTCGGAGGCGAGAGCGAGAAGTTCGTCCCACGAGAAGTCACTGCCTTCGCGTTGCCACTTGCGCCGGCACTCCTGGAGCAGCCAAAGGCCGGTGATGTTTTTGAGAAGTCGGATCGTCTGGCCTACCCCGCCTTCGTTTGTGATGTTCAGTCTCATGGTCTGCGGATTGATGACAGGACTGCACATCTCCAGGCCCATGAGGCTCCAGGTTCCGCTGCTGATGTAAGCGCTCTGTTCGTCCAATCCCGGAACGGCGGCCACCGCACTGGCAGTGTCGTGGCTGCCGGCCGCAATGATCGAGACCCCGGTTGAAAGTCCGGTTTCCTCAGCGACTTCCGGGAGCAATGTGCCCAGGGTCTCGCCCGGATTGACAAGGTCGGGAAGGATTTCAACCGGTATCCCGAGGCGCTCCACGATTTCGGTCGCCCAGACACGGGTACGGGCATCGAGCATCTGGCTGGTCGAGGCAATCGTATACTCGCAGATCACGGTCCCTGTCAGCCAGTAGTGAAAGAGGTCTGGCATCATTAACAAGGTGCGGGCTGCGTCAAGGTGAGGATGCCCGCTCTCCACCATGCTGAACAGCTGGAACAGGGTATTGATCTGCATGAATTGGATGCCGGTGCGTTCAAAAACCTCCTCAGCCGGAACTCGGGAGAAAAGACGGGCAGGCACGCCGTCGGTTCGCGGGTCACGGTAGTGAAAAGGGTTCCCGAGGAGGTGACCCTGTCGGTCTAACAGGGCGAAGTCGACTCCCCAGGTGTCGATCGCGATTGAAATCGGGGGCTCTTTGAAGGTTGCCGCATATTTGGAAAGGCCAGTCTTGATTTCAGACCAGAGTCGTAGCGCGTCCCAGTACATGTGTCCGAGAACGTGGACAGGCCCGTTAGAAAACCGATGCAGTTCCGCAAGCTCAAACTTCGCGCCGTCCCAGCGGCCGAGTAGCACCCTACCGTTGGACGCACCGAGGTCTACCGCCAGGAAGTTTGGCATGATGGTCGTTCTCCTGTTCTCAGCTTGTGTGGCTCAAAGCTTTCATCACTTCGTCTGTGACCAGCTGCACAAGGGCGTCAAGATCGGGTTCGCCAGTGCACTGGGCGCAGCCCGATCCCGCCGGACAGGCTGTAATACCCTGGGGGAACTCGGGTGTCTCGCACAGCTGGCACTCGTGCAGTTCGTACCTCGAATCGGGCAATCCCAGCCGTTTCTTGACGGCCAGCAAATCCTTTGTCTTTTCTTCTGAAATCCTGTTGATGGGCACGCCCAGGGAAGCAGTTAGAATCAAAATGCGACAAGTCGTATCCACGATCTCGTGATACCACTCGGCGTGGGTAACGGTGTCGGCCCAGCAGACCACCCCATGATTCCCAAGCAGGATCGTGTTATGAGTCCGGACATAAGGAAGAACGGTTTCCGCAAAAGCTTTCGTCCCCGGTGTTTCGTAGGGCGTTACGGCGACATTGCCAACGAACACTTCATGCTCGGGAATGACGCAGCTTGGCGGCACTCGGCCGATGACCGCATAGGCGGTCGCGTGCGGTGGGTGAGCATGAACGACGGCCTTGGCCTCCGGCACCGCCTTGTAAATTTCCAGGTGAAGGAAGATCTCGCTGGTTCGGTTTCGCTTGCCGGCCAGTTGGTTTCCCTCCATATCGACCAGGCAGAGATCATCGACCGTTACATCCGCCTTGCTGCAGAGGGTCGGGGTGCAGATCACGGCGTTTTCAGCAATCCTGTAAGACAAGTTGCCGCCGTTGCCGTCCACGTACTGGCGATTCCAGAGCTTTCTGCAATTGCGTATGATTTCCTTCTTTATCGGCTGGGCTTCGGCGGAATTCAGAAGCGCCTCTGGGGAAATCGACGATCGCTCACGCCCCATGGGCGAGTTTTCGCTGGGCCGGTGAGTGCTGAGGCTGTCGGCCCGGTTCAGCTTCAGGCGTTTGGCATAGGCAAAATCTTTGGCCGCCGGGGTGACAATCGCGGTCGTGCTTATGTCGACACGTTCGACCTTCGCCGCCACCGCAGGCTCCAGGTCCCGCGCCGTAATGACTTTCAGATTCGTAAGATCCAGCTCATTCATATCGTTTGTCGCCTCACTCATTCGGGGGCCGGTAATTCACTTGATCAACGATCAGACTGCAGTAGGCGTCAACCGGCGCCCGCCCCGGCCAATAGGGATTTGCCCCTTCCCGGCCTTCCACGAAGGCGATGATTTCTCCCTCAGCCG
>DAOTAI010000418.1:0-4518 GCA_035593865.1 Acidobacteriota bacterium | reverse complement strand
CCACCACCAAACTGCATGGCGCCCGAGCCGTGTTCGATTGGCGCGACCCTTTCCTTTTCCGTGAGGCTGGAAATGTCTACCTCGTCTGCGGGGGCAATTGGACCGGGTGGTCACGGAGTGGCGCAAGCGCAATCTACCTGTACAAGGCGACCAGCGAAAACCTCGACCGGTGGGAATTCCTCGGTCCCGTGTTCGAATACAGAAACAGGCAATACAGCAATATTGAGTGTCCGAACCTGTTCCGCCTGGGCTCGAAGTGGGTGATTCTCATATCGCCCCACAAGCCGACCGAGTACTTCGTTGGTGATCTCGATCTGGCCGCTCCCCGTTTTTTGCCGGAAATGCACGGGGTGCTCGACCCGGGCGCCTCCTACGCCAGCAATGTCTCGTTCGACGAACAAGGCCGTTGCATCCTCTGGCTCTGGGGACAGACGCTGAACCCGCCGGAGCGCGGATGGAATGGAGTCATGACTCTCCCGCGCATACTCTCGCTCGGAAGCAACGGCGAACTGCTGCAGAATCCCGCCCCCGAGTTTGAGAAGCTTCGCGGGGAAATGCAAACTGTGCCGCCCGCCACTCTCGAGGGGAAACCGATGCGGCTGGACGGGATCTCAGGGGACTGCCTGGAGATCGAGGCCCAATTCTCGATTGAGAATGCCACAAGTGTCGGCCTTAGGCTTCGCTGCTCCTCCGCCGGCGCCGCCGGTGTCGTCGTCCGATACAGTACGGAGGGCGGGGGCGGTCCCTATGCCAACGGAGGTACGTTCGGCATTGGGTCAGCGGGCGCGGTCCTTGGGCGACAAAAGGACATCCGCATGCGGGTGTTTCTGGACAAGTGCGTCGCGGAGGCCTTCGTCAACGAGGGCGCTGTGGCCGTCTACTCGGAGGTTTCAGCCGGGCAGGCCGACCTGGGGATTGAAGCATTCGCAACCGGTGGAACGGCGCGCCTCGTGTCGCTGAAGGCCTGGCCGCTCAAGCCCGCCGAGTTCAGCCTTGAGCACTTCGGTTAACGGCCAAGGCAGGTCGCGACGTGTTTTGTTCAATGATACACACACCTCTCTTGCTCGCGGCCACAATGTTTACCCGCCACAATGTTTACCCTTGACAGACCTAAGAGCCGGGAGTATCTTTTGCGCTGTCCCCATTTGAAACGTTTCAAATTTTGTCGTCGAAGAAAATTGAAACGTTTCAAAAGTTTTTTGGGGCGAGAGGCTTCCCAGGCTCGATCATCCTTTTGAAGGGAGTTCCCTATGTCAGCACGCAAAATCGCGTCTATTCCATTGGTTCTTCTGCTCTTCTTACTTACATCGTCCGCCGGTTGGGCGCAGTTTACTCAACGCGGTACCATCACCGGAGTCGTCACCGACCCGTCCGGCGCGGTCATACCGGGTGCCAACGTCACCCTGACTGATCTCGACCGCAATCAGACTTTGGAAACCGTAACCGGTGACGAAGGAACGTACACCTTCGCTAATGTCACGCCAGGTCGGTACCAGGTATCTGTCGAGATGCCTGGCTTCAGCAAATCGGTTTCGGACCAGATCAATCTGGCGAGCCAGCAGACGCTGCGCGTTGACATGGCGCTCCAAGTAGGCGAAATGTCTGAGATCGTCGAGGTCCGCGGGACCGCGCCGCTCCTCAAGAGCGAGCAGGGCTCGGTCGGACAGGTCGTCGATCGCGCCTTTGTAGAGAGCCTGCCGACCAAAGGTCGGAACTTCACCGCCTTTGTTGCACTCGCACCGAACATCAGCACCTTTCCGCGCGGCAACTGGGGTGGTACCTGGGCAGTTGGCGGCCACCACGTGATCGGCGGATTGGATTATGTGGTAGGCGGGGGTGGCAACAACGGCTTCTACATGAACGGCGTGAACGTCAACGAAAACTGGGTCGGAGGCCTGAGCTACGCCCCGTCGGTGGAAGCGGTGGCGGAAGTCAAGGTCGACGTGGCCGGGTTTTCGGCCGAAAACGGACGTGACATCTCGACGTTGAATGTCATGACCCGCGGAGGCACGAATCAGTATCACGGGGCAATTTTCGATTATCTGCAGAACGACAATCTGAACGCGCTCAACTCCTTTGACAAGGCCATGGGCGCCACCAGCGGAGCTTTTCTCCAGCGCAACCAGTTTGGTGCCAATTTCGGCGGTCCGGTGCGTATCCCGAAACTTTTCGACGGCTCCGACAGGCTGTTTTTCTTTGTAAACTTCGAAGGGACGCGAGAGAATCGCGGTGGCGAGAATGCGATTTACCGAGTTCCCACCGATGAAGAGCTCCAGGGAGACTTCAGTCACCTGTTGCGACGCTTTCCCGGCGATCCTTACTACGTCATCTATAACCCGTTCTCGACGGTAATTAATGAAGACGGCGACAGCATCCGGGAACCGATCCCGAATAATGATCTTCGCAACGTTCCGGGGCTGATTAACCCGTTCGCGCGCGAGATGCTGGAGGGGCTGTTCCCCAGGCCAAGCGGCTATACCAATCCTGCAGATCCTGACGATTTGCGCAATCACCTGACGTTCCAGTCCTGGGCCAACAACAATTACAGGATCGATGCTCGGGTCGATTTCAAGATTACGGAGAATGACAACCTGTTTGTAAATGTGTCCAGGTCGCACGGCATGGATGACAACAAAGGAGGATTGTTCCCGGATTTGAATCTGAACGTGGAAGACAGTTCCACCTTAGTTACGGCCAACTACGCAAAGACCATCACTCCGACGCTGACCAATGAATTCATTTTTGCCGTGGGCAAGGGTCGCATGTACAACGTTGACCAGGCGGCCATCGACTATATGAGCCGCAGTGATACCTTAAGGAACAAGTATTTTAAGAACCTCGGAGTGGGAGACGATTACGGTCTGTACGCGATGGAAATCGCGGGTATCGGGACTCTGGGTTCCTGGGAGACCTTCATGTCTTCCAACCCGACACTGCAGTTATCGGACAACATCAATCTCCTTCGCGGCCGTCATACCGTCAAGGCGGGCTTCAATTATTTCCGTAAGGAGCAGCGCGACTGGGATGTCTTCCGCGGCGTCGTGTTCGATAACCAGTTCACCCGTGCCGGCAGCGTGGATAATTCAATAGGCGGCGACTCGCTCGCGGGCTTCCTGGTGGGAATTCCGAGTTACATGCGTCAGAAATACCAGTTAACCGGGGGCGATGATGACCTGTACTTCCGGATGCCCTACTGGGGCTTCTTCGTGGAAGACAAGTTCCAAGTTAACCCAAAGCTGACGATCTCGGCCGGTCTGCGATACGACCTGTCCATTCCCACCTTCTCGCCGAACAAGTACGGAAACGCCGTCATGGACTTCGATTACCCGGGCTGGCAACTGAAAATTCCTGGAAGAGCGCCGGGGCTAAACCTGCATTACCTGCCTGCGGATAAGAACAACTTTGCCCCCCGGATCAGCATTGCGTATCGTCCTACGTCGGACCTGATCGTTCGGACCAGTTACGGGATCTTTTACGATCTTGGCACAACCGTCGTGGGTGGAGACCGGATGGGCGAAGCCTTCAACAGCGTACCCGGATATGTGGGCTCCGATTATGCGAATTGGAGCATCGGAGTTCACGACGATATCCCGCATTTCACCTTCGACGATGTCTTTCCGGAAGCGCTTTCCTTTCCGGTAGGCAACTACCCGATCTCGACCGGGCCTGGCTCCGGTTACTTCGACTGGATGGCGAGTCCGTACTATTCAGATTTGGAATCTGAGGTGACCCCCATGTACCACCGGTACATGCTGGAGATCCAGAAGGGCTTGGGAGAAGACATGGTCGTGTCTGTCTCCTATTTCGGCGGACGCGGGATGAAGCTGCCCTACTGGGAGAGCCAGAACCAGCCCGCATACCGGACCGGGTGGCCTTCTGATGATGCATTCAACGAAGCGCGTCCCAACAACAACGGACGCTTTGCCGATCCCTGGGTGCTTCGGCACGGTCTAAATTCCTTCTACAACGCGGGTACCGTGAAGGTCGAAAGGCGGATGAGCAGCGGGCTGCAGTTCGTGAGTCACTACACCTTCTCCAAGACAGTCCAAGACCGCAGTTATCGCTACCACCGCTGGCTGGGACGCGGCGAGGCTAATTTCTCTCATCCGCACCGCTTCTTCTCAGCCGTGACCTGGGATGTGCCATGGGGCAACTCGCTGCCCAAAGCTGCGCAATACGCCCTGGCGGGCTGGCGACTGACCTTGATGACCACGTTCGAATCGGGCAATGCCGAGACGGTGTGGAACTGGGCGACCAGCGCTCGAGACATGGAGCCCGATCGTCCGAACGTCTCGGGTAATCCGAACCTGTCGAGAAGCGAGCGCAACATGATTCGATACTTCAACACCGGCGTCTTTTCGGCACCGCCGCAAGATGTCAAAGGTAACGCCGGCGAAGGGATCGTGCGCGGCCCGGGCGTCAACAACTGGGACATGTCCCTCACCAAGACCTTCCGAATCACCGAGAAGGTAAATGCGGATTTGCGAGGCGAATTCTTCAACCTGTTCAACCACACTC
>DAOTAI010000417.1:0-4537 GCA_035593865.1 Acidobacteriota bacterium | reverse complement strand
AACTGGGGAAAATTGTTGGCCAAAAACTGGGGAATTTCAAATGGCCAGTCACACCAGTTCATCGAACGTTTCCGACAATGGGCCTACGACCTGCGTGATATCTTCCAGGAGTTGAGCTCTGAGGAGGACTATCGCTACTGGTTTGACCCGTACTGGCTGCGGGCAGAGCCGTATCGGTTGTCCTTGAGATCAGGCGAGGGCAAGGAAATCGTTCTGCACCTGCAAAATTTCCGAAAGGGCAAACAGACTCACAGAATCGAAGTCCACACCCTTCCGGGCATCATCGCCGAGCCGGCGGTCTTGGAAGGATCACTAAAGGCTCAGCAACGAGGCCGCTTTCCCGTTCGCATCAAAATCATTGCCGACGCCGCTCCGGGAGTCAGTATCGTCGCCTTCGACACGACCTTGGACGGAAAGAAATACGGACAGCGATTTGATCTGATTGTCGAAAAGAAACCGTGATCAGCCCGTCGCCTTTGGAATTCGCGCGGGTGTGAAGCTTCACGGGCGGCCGCATGCTCATCGCGAGGACTGCGGGAAAACGAGCGGAGCGCGAGCCAAGTCTGGCGCATTCATCGTCGTCTGTTTCCGGTGTGAGCTTTCTGCTGTCGACGTGCTTTGTCAGGTTTATCCTCACGGGTCGCGCTAGGATTCTCGGCCTCGCTCTTCGGTCTCTTCTCATAGGGCGTGGCATCGAGTTTGACTTCTGCCCCCAAGGTATAAACCAGTTCCGCAAAAGTTCGCACGGTCATGTTCGCCTCGCCGCTCAGCACTTGAGTGATCCAGGCACGGGATTTTCCGAGTCGTCGAGCCAACTCCGCTTTGCTGATTTTCTGCTCTTCCATTAACCGCGAGACCAATTCTGCGGCCTCGGTTACAAGTCCTTCAATGGCATAGAGCCTTCGGTACTCGGGATTCTCCATTAAAACATCATGTTCGGTCTTCATTGTAAATCTCACTTAGTTGACCAATCGGAGATTACCTTGCGCTTGATCTTCCTTGAAGATTCGCCACGCTCGGTCAATCTCCTCTTTCGGGGTTTTCTGTTACTTCTTATAGAAGCCGTGGGTGATGAGGATGAGGCCGCGTTGGCTCGCGTAGGCAAAGGGCATGCGAATCTGAAAGGACTTGAACTCGTACATGCCATCGCCCAGATCCCCGAATTTCTCCTTGTTGAAAAGCGGCCCATGATCCGCAAAAAGCTGGATCAGCTTCATCAATTTTGCCTTGTCTTCAAGCGACAAGGCGGTGAAGAACTCGTACGCCGGAGAACTTCCGTCAGTTCGTTGAGCAAAAGCGATCGTATAACGCGCACCTTTATAGGCGACCCTCCGTTCCACCTACCCTCCCAATGTTAAGCTATAACTTAACAGACCTGCAAGCACCGAATCCCTGGGCTTCGGGTTGTATCACGTGGGAGAAGTCTGAACACGCGGCCTATTCTGACCGACGCCAGGCTCTTCCATAGAACGAGAGATCCGGGCTAGCTAGGGCTCCTGCATCACAAGACCCTCACATGACCCTCCGGTACAGTGACCTGGTTGGCCGGCAAGGCACTAGCTAGAGCACCTGGATGTTCAAGAAGGCCGAAGAGGACGACGCCAGAAAGGCAAATCGGGTACCGAAAACCCAAGTATAGCCGATGGGCCATCGCGAGCTCGGCTGAAAGCGAGAGCCGGCGAAGGGAATCGAACCCCCAACCTACGCATTACGAATGCGCCGCTCTACCGTTGAGCTACGCCGGCTTTTTTTGAAAGAAATCGTATTATAACCGCGCAGCCAGGCATGTACAACTGCTACCAACACTGCGCGAGCGAGCCAAAACTTTCAGACTCTCTAAAACCTTCAAACCCTTCGAACCTATCGCCTGTGTGCACCCCGAAACGCTAGTGCTTGTACCCAAAACGGCGCAGGATTTCCTGGCGCTGGGCCGTTTCCTCGGGGCCTTCGACTCCTTTTGGGGAGCTGCCGTCTATGACACCCAGAATGCCCCGTCCCTGACTTGTCTCGGCCACAATGACTTCCACGGGGTTAGCCGTTGCACAGTAAATCGAACACACTTCCTGGCACTGTTTGATGGCATTGAGGAAGTTAATCGGAAAACCCTCACGAAGCAGGATCGTAAAGGTGTGACCGGCGCCGACTGCCTGGGCGTTCTTGACCGCCGTCGCCTGCAGGGCTTCGTCGTTCCCCGTTACCCGAATCAGGCACGGCCCGGAAGCTTCGCAAAAGGCGATGCCGAACTTCACGTACGGAGAAATCCCAACCATGATTTCGTACAGGTCCTCGACCGTCTTGATGAAATGGGTCTGACCCAGAATCAGGTTACAGCCTTCAGGTATCTCGAGCGGGATCGTTTTCATTTCCATAGTTCTCCTCCTGGCGCTGTTTACTACTCTGTTTTGTCAGTTCCTGCGCGTCTGGCCGCTTCCTGGGCCAGAGCGCCCATTTCCTCGGCCTCCGGTATCATCCCCTTGGCCTGGTAGAACATGGAAAGGCTGGTGTAAGGCAAAGGACTGTCCGGGTCCGCCTCACGGTAACGTTGTCCCCATTCAATCGCCTGATCGAGATCATTCTTATGGTAGTAACACATGGCTAGCGCATGGAGCGCATCCGCATAGCCCGGCTGCACTTCAAGCGCCTGGACGAACTCCGCGATGGCGTCGTCCAGCCGATCTTCGGAGAAGAAGTCCATTCCTTTTTCGTAATGTTCTACGGCACGCATCATATTGTCTCCCTTGTCCGCTTACTCCGGGCCTATCTTCTGACCCAGGGCAGTGAACACTTCGACCTCGCCCAGGTGATTAACCTGGTTCTCGATTACCTGGCGGTCACCAACTGCGATAATAGCTGGCCGGTTTTCCTCGAGTATCCGGCTTGATACTTCTCGCACTTTTTCGGGCGTCACGTCCTGGACCCGGGAAGGAAGCGTCCGGTAATGGTCGTCGGGCAGCCCGCAGAGCCGGCGTCGCAGCTCCAGTCCTCCAATTGATGTGGGCGTTTCCATCTGGCGGATGAAAGCGCCGATTATCTCCGATCGACTCCTGGAAAGCTCCTCCTCTGACGGAAGGCCAGTCGCCATCATCGTCAGTTCCTGGAGCAGATCGTCAACCGATTCCCTGGTGACATCGGAGCGCACCCCCGCGCCAGCCAATATCAAGCCCCCGTGTTTGTAACTTTTCAGGCGACTGTACGCGCCGTAGGTATATCCCTTCTCCTCACGCAGCTTCAAGAACAGCCGGGCACTGGCGCCTCCACCCATGACCTGGTTGGCGACGCGAAGTGCGATCATATCCGGGTCGGTGACCGCAAGAGCCCGTAAGGCAACCAGGATTCGCGTCTGCACCGATTTTGGACGGTCGACCAGCAGCACCCGTTTTGACGACAGATCGGGAAGCGAGGGGTAAGTCACAGGCTCGGCCGAAGCGGAGTCCCAGTCACCAAAGAACCGGCGAGCCATCTCGACGCTTCGATCATGGGTTATTGCCCCGGCAAAAAGCAGGATGGCGCCGCGCGGTCCGTAATTTGCTGCATAACTCTGGCGTACCCCTTCGCGTGTTGCCTCAAGAAGATGGTCCAGAGGAATGGTGTTTTTGGCGTAAGGATGACCTTCAAAGCAGGTCAGATAAGCTCTTTCCGTAGCCAGGAATTCGGGCTGGGATCTCTGGGCCTGGAGAATGCTGGCCCAGCGCGCCCGCGTCTTGTCGAGCTCCTCTTCGGGAAAGACCGGGCGGAGTAAAACATCGCTCAGGATATCCAAGGCGCGCTCCAAATGCTTCTCGAGCACACGAATAGCGTGAAGCGTGCTTTCCATGAAGAGGTCGCTCGAGTACTGGATCGCCCAGTGATCCATCTGGTCGGCTATCTGGCGGGCGGTCCGGGAAGTGGTTCCGTCCTTGGCCGATTCCACGGCGAGCTGCAGAAGCGAAAGATTCTGATCGGTGTTGTGAACCCGGCCAACCGGAAAGCCTACCTGAACAGAGACAATTGGGAAGCGAGAATCCTCAATCGTCAGAACAAGAAGCCCGTTCGGCAGAAGCGTTTCGGGTATCGCAGGGTAATCGACGGTTTGAATTCCGGCGGCAACAGGCGGCTGATTTCTCACCGAACGCCTCCCTCCGGCAGGACGAAAATCGCTGTCTGATTGTGCGGGGTAAAGACTCGCTCGGCGGCAGCCCGAATATCGTCGGCTGACACCGCCAGAAACCGGTCAATCTCCGTGTTTATCAGATTCGGGTCATCGAGAAAAACGGCGTAGTTGGCCAGGCTCTCGCCGATTTGAGAAATCTTGCTCAGACGAGCGGCGAAGGCGTACTCGATGTTGTTTCTGGCTTTCTCTAGTTCCTGATCCAAAACCAAAGTCTCGGCGGCCTGCCACAGTTCCTCGAGCAACTCGAAATAAATCTGCTCGGAAGGGTTTCCGTTTTGCAACTGACACCAGACCGTAAACAACTCGGGTCCTTTGTATTGATTCGGCCCGCTGTATACGGCTGTAACCCAGTTATTGTCATAAACCATTTTGCGATAGAGCCGGGAT
>DAOTAI010000416.1:0-4539 GCA_035593865.1 Acidobacteriota bacterium | reverse complement strand
CCGGTATCGTCAACAACTTCATCCGCCCCTTTACGACCAACCGAGATTGGGAACAATACATCGGACGCGTCGACTATCGGCTTACCGATAAGGACAACCTCTTCGGGCGCTTCAATATCCAGACTCGTGAGGGTGAGGGTGCTCCGTTGGCGGCAACCAGTCTGAACCAGTACGAGGACATGAATTTCTACAACGTAGGGGTGGGCTGGGATCATTCCTGGAGCGGCACGTTGATCACCGAAACCCGGTTTGGATATCACCGTGAAAACCTCCTGATCGCTAGTAACCTGCCTGACAAACTGCCCTCTGTGAAAATTAAGGGGTTTGGAGGCATAGAAATTCCGGACACCCGGATGCCGGTGGTGAGCATCACCGACTTTAGCGGCTTCCATATGTGGGGATTCCCCCTTGGGTTCGTCCAGAATTCCTACGAGTTTTCCCAGAACGTGAGCTGGTTCAAAGGCAATCACCTGATTAAGGCGGGTTTCACCGGGCGAAACCAGGACATGCTGAAGGAAAAAGGCCCGGAATACCAGGTGGTCATGAGCTTCAATGGCCATGCGACCGGAACCGGCGCCGGCGATTACCTGCTCGGTCTGCCGTACTCGGCTTCTCAGAACCTGAATCACGTGGTGCTTGGCCAGGAGTACGGGGATTATGCCGCCTATGTGCAGGATGACTGGAAGATCACCCCGAACCTCACCCTGAATCTCGGCCTGCGTTACGAGGTCAATAGCCTGCCTTCGGAAATCAGGAACAGGTACTCCACGTTTGATCCGATCACCCAGAAGATCGTCATCGCCGGAAGCGCTCTCGATCCGGAGGTCACAAACGACTACCTCTACTCCGCTTACAAGGATCAGATCGTCTTTGCGGCAAACCATCCCCTTCCGGACCGGACGCTGGGGTACGGTGATCACAACAACTTCGGGCCCCGCTTTGGTTTTGCGTGGCGCCCCTTCAATAACACAAAAACCGTAATTCGCGGCGGTTACGGCGTTTTCTATCTCTTGGAAGACGGCAATATCGCCTTCAACAACACCTATGTGCCGGTCTACGGCGGCACTTTGTCGACTGACAAGACTCTGAACCCCAACCTGACGATGGCGGATCCTTTCGGCGGCGGTGCTCTCGGGCCCGTTCCGTTGCCGAGCCAGCCGTACCGCGATCCTCACATGCGGACGCCCTATCTTCAGCAGATGACATTGGGTGTGCAGCACGAGCTACCGGGACAGATCGTCGCGGAAGTCACCTTCCAGGATCAGAACAGCTTGAAACTGGAGAGCAATTACAACCTGAACCAGGCGCCGATGGGGCCGGGAACCGTGGCCGAACGGCGGCCGTACCAGGATTTCTCTACCGTCAATGGGACCTTCCATAGCGGGCATTCCCGGTACGACGCGCTGGAAATCATGGTGCGCAAGAACGCCGCTAACTATACCTTCCAGTGGTCGCACACCTGGGCCAAAAACATGGTGCAGTCCGGCCCGTACTGGTACGCGAAGGACCTCTGGAACGGACCCGGTGGCTACGTTCCGCACCTTGACAAACTGCACTTCCTTGTCAACTTGCCCTTCGGCAAAGGAATGAAATGGCTGGACCAGGGTGGTGTACTGGATGCTATTCTTGGAGGTTGGACGCTTTCCGGCATTGCCATACTGCATCAGTCTGGCAGCCCGTTCACGGTCACTTACAATGGCGACACCGCCAACGTAGGAATCTATACCGTACGAGCCAAGCGGATTGGCGATGGCAAACTGGATAATCCCACTATGGAGAGATGGTTTGACACGTCCGCCTTTACTGCTGCCGATCCCGGGACATTTGGTGATGCCGGGACCGGAATCCTCTTCGGCCCACCCGCGCGGTACTTTGACGCAGCAGTGTACAAGAGCTTCAGGCTGGGCGAAGAGATGAAGCTTCAGTTCAGGTCGGAGTTCTTTAACGCGTTCAACCATCCGAATATGGCGAACCCGCAGACGAGCGTGAACAGTCCGAATTTTGGCCAGATCTTGACCAAGAATCTCGATCCTCGCACGATTCAGCTCGCACTGCGGCTCGAATTCTAGTTTCCGGCGAACCACCGGCCGGGGAGATGGATGCCCTCCCCTCCCCGGCCTCGCCGAATCATCAGGTTCAACACCTCTTCTTTTGTAATTCGTGTGACGCAGAGGAGCTTATGATTAGAGCGGTTGCAGCCATCCTTCTGGTTCCATTCGTTGTTCAGTGCGGACAGGCGGCGAGTGTTTCTTTTGAGTGGGGACAGGTAGCGCATATAGTTGCCACACCTCAAACCGCGCTCGAAAAGCGAATTGTGGACACCCTGTCACAGTATCTTGATGCCGTACTTGGCGAAGACCCGAAGATTGTCGGTTCGGTCAAGAGTGTGCCCAAAGGACGGCCGGCTGTAGTGCTTGCAAAAGGACGAGTCTCGGGTATCGACAACCCGCCGGAACTGGCTCAGGGTTCGCCGGAGGCTTTCGCCCTATGGACCGATTCGATCGGGGGAAGGGCGGTCGTGGTCGCGACCGGTTCCTCGGACCGAGGCCTTAAGCGGGCGATACAGCGCATGGTCATCATGAGCGAGCAGACCCCTTCGGCGCTCGTTATCCCCGAATGTCGCCTGACCAAATCCCCTTGGATTCCTGAGCGCGAATGGGCTGTTTGCCCCTGGGCGCCTCAGCATGTTCGGGGAGCCTTCACCAATCCGCATGCCGACAACCGGATGAACATCTGGCTTTTCAGCGACGACCAACTGGCGCGTTATGTGGATATGTTCGACTGGTTTGGCTTCAGCGGCGCCCAGTTGATGGAGACCGCCTACAGCTACAGCCTCATGAGCTCCCCGGCGGCCTTCCAGGGACGGCAGCGCAAACTGGCCGAGTTTCTAAAGCGGAATGGTCAGAACGTGAGTCTTTGGGTATGGGCAGCCGAGTTTAACGGCTACGGCTGGCTCGATCCGGATGTTACGTTTACTCCCGCTCCCGGGCTTTCCGCTTTCGATGACCCGGATGTTCGCCGAGGATTCGAGAAATACTACAACCATTATGCTGAACTTGCTCCGTATGTAGACCGACTGATCGGACATTTTTATGACCCAGGGCACCTTTCAGACAGGTCCGATGTTTTCAAGTACATGCGGCTCCTAGAGCAGAAGTTCAAGGCTCGCAACCCGGGAATCAAAATGTCGATTGACGCCTGGGCGGCCGGAATCGATTACCTCGAGGCGCTGGTCGATAACGGTTTCACCGATTACCTGCTGCTCGAAATGAGCATGCCGCACCTTTTCAAACCCGGTGAACGCGAGCGTTACCACGAAAAGGCAAAGCAGTTGGGACTGCAGATCGGCATCTGGGGCTGGTACACGACTGAGTACGAGACTGATCAGCTGGCGTCCATGTACGTCAATGCGCAACTACTGAAGGATTTCTATAACCGCATGAAAAACGGCGCGCTTCAGATACATCCGGCCTCCTACTGGTCGGAGATGGAAGCCCACCACATCAACAACATTTATACGATGTACGCGGCCAGCCAGTTGCTGTGGGACCCCTCCCGTGATCCGCACGAGATCCTCGCCGAGTTGACGAACGCGATTTGGGGCCCCCGAAACGGACCGGTCGTGTTGGAGGCGCTCGAGCTCATCCAGGACGTACGCTCCGGGCCTCGTTGGGAGACCTATTGGTGGACCCTGCCGGAATACCGGCTCGGTACGGCAAATCCGAGCCAGGACCTGAAACGTGCTACGAAAGCTGTCGCGAGCTTGAAGGCAATGCGCCGGGACGAACAGTTTGTGCCCAAGATCCCACTCCCCTACGAGCCAGAAGTCTTTGTCGAACTAATGCTCCCGCACCTGCTTCAGATCCAGGACTTCGCCCGGTTCCGACTTGCTCTCGACGACATCCGGATTAAGGCGAACTCCGGAACCCCCAAGCAGGAGTTGACTCGACTTCTCGAGGCGGCATGGCAACCGATCCCCGAGTACAATACCTGGGTAGGCACCTTTGGACAGCCGGAAGCGCGCATGCAGGAAATGCTGGTTATGAAGCTGGCCGAGGAACTGGGCGTATCCGTACGCCCGCCCGGTTGGTGGCAGGAAGTCGAGACCCAGCGACTCTTGGAGAAAATCCAGAAGATGCAGCAAAGGGAGCGCCAAGCATTCACTTTCAGTCTCGACTCTGGTGGAGGCCAGAAGATTGGGGAGTTTCTCTGGAGACCGGCCAAGCTAAAGGAACGCCTAAACGCGTTGGTCACGCGGGGAGTCGTGATGAAGATTGGGGAAGACCTCTACCAGCTGACAAATTGGGAGGACTATCGTAACCTGCGTTAGCAGGAGTCAGGTAGAGCAATGAGGACTTCTGGACTTAGCCAACAGACGCGACGCGAGTTTTGTACCAAGGTCGCAGGCGGAGTCGCGGCTCTCGGAATTCCTGGGCGCTTCACCTTCGTACAACCGTCAGAGAAAAAACTTCGAGTCGCGATTGTCGGCGGGAACTTCGGATCGACCTTCCACTTCCACGAGCATCCGGACTGTATCGT
>DAOTAI010000415.1:0-4540 GCA_035593865.1 Acidobacteriota bacterium | reverse complement strand
ACCTGATGGAGCAGTTCGCCGGATATGGCTTCAACAAAAGCCACTCCACGGCTTATGCCCTGCTCGCCTATCAGACCGCTTACCTCAAGGCTCACTACCCGGTTGAATTCATGGCCGCGATGCTCACCAGTGAAATGTCAAACACCGCCAAGATAGTGAAGTATCTGGGCGAGTGTAAAGAAATGGGGATCAGGGTCCTCCCGCCCGACATCAATACCTGCGATGTTTATTTCCAGGCGAAAGGAAAAGAGATTCAGTTCGGTCTGGCGGCAATCCATAACGTCGGTGAAAACGCGATCCGGGCGATCCTGAACGCCCGCACCGAGGTTGGTCGCTTCGTAAGCTTCCATCAGTTTTGCGAAAAGGTGGATTCACGCGCGGTCAACAAGCGGGTCCTCGAAGCGCTCACGAAGGCGGGCGCCTTTGATGGACTCGGGTATCACCGGAAGTCACTCTTTGAAGCAATCGACAAGACTATCGAGAGCGTGCAAAAAACGCACAAGGATCGCGCCAGCGGCCAGAAAGGGCTCTTTTCGGCGTTCGAGGCGGAGCAGCCGTTCGAAAACGGTTCGGACATTCCCGACACGGGCGAATGGCCGGATCGCGTGAAATGGGCCTACGAGAAGGAAGCGGTCGGGTATTATCTGAGCGGACACCCCTTGGAGGACTACCAGGCCGAGTTGAAGCGCTTTACTTCGGTCTCAATCTCCGACCTCGGCGACGAGTGCTCAGGCCAGGAGGTCAATCTGGCCGGAGTGATCACCGGCTTGCGCAAGTTGCGGAATCGGAAAGGGGAGCCGATGGCGACCTTCGTTCTCGAGGACCTTGCCGGCACCGTCGAAGTCGTCGTCTTCCCCAGCCTCTATCAGAAGATAAAAGACCTTCTGGAATCGGATGCCCCTATCCGTGTTGCCGGGCGTTGTGATACCGATTCGAACGGCGAATCACGTATCCTGGCATCTGCGATAACGAGCTTCGACGCTGTCTGGAATGAGCTGGTTTCCAAGACCTGTATCGCAATCCCAGCCGACAACCTCAACGCCGACAATATTTCTGCGCTGGACGACCTGTTTAAAGCGCATCCGGGCCGAAGTACCGTGGAGTTCGAACTGCACCAGCCGTCCTACTCCGTCCGGCTGATTCCCAATCGTGACATCAAGGTCAACCCCTGCCCCTCATTCGTGCGATCTGTTGAAAACCTTTTTGGCGAAAAGTCGGTAACTCTGTATACTTAGGGTTTGAGGCGAAATGCATCGCAAGACGTGACGAGATGCCTGTCCGCCCATCCTGTTGATCCGGAATTCGTAATGCGAGACCCGAGGCGAGACGATTTCAGCATCGAAGAGCAGGCGCCTTTGCCTGAAGGAGCCTGGGCGCGAGTTCAACTGTCGCGGCACGAAAAAAGACCTTACTCCCTGGACTACATTCAGCGAATCTTCACTTCTTTTCACGAGCTGCACGGAGACCGAAAGTTTGCAGACGATCCGGCGATTGTTGGCGGCTTTGCAACCTTCGACGGGATGCCCGTGATGGTCATTGGACAACAGAAGGGGCGCACAACCCGCGAGAGGTTGTTTCGCAACTATGGGATGCCGAAGCCGGAGGGCTACCGGAAGGCGTTGCGGCTCATGTTGCTGGCCGAGAAGTTTCGCCGCCCGGTAATTACCCTGATCGATACGCCAGGAGCGTATCCCGGGATAGGCGCGGAAGAGCGAGGACAGGCGGAGGCGATCGCGGTGAATCTGCGAGCCATGGCGAGACTTCGCACGCCAATCATCACCACCGTTCTCGGCGAAGGCGGAAGTGGCGGAGCGCTCGCTATCGGTGTGGGCGACCGCGTCCTGATGCTCGAAAACTCAATCTACTCGGTGATCTCTCCTGAAAGCTGCTCCGCGATCCTTTGGAAGGACCAGGCACACGCGAAAGAGGCCGCCCAGATGCTGCATCTGACAGCACCCGATCTGCTTCGATTTAACGTGATAGACGAAATCGTTCCGGAACCCCCGGGCGGCGCCCACCTCGACTGGGACCAGGCGGCAGCCAACCTTAAAGCCGCCCTTCTTTCCCACTTGAAAGCCGTGCTGCACCTTGACCCAGAAGAGCGCTGCCAAATGCGCTTTGCCAAATTCCGTCGGATGGGTGAGTTTTTTGATGATGCCCCGTGACTGAGTCTCAAAGCTCTTCGGAACCCCGCTTCCTGGCCGACGTCATGCTCGGGACGCTGGCTAAATGGCTGCGCATTCTCGGGTATGACACTCTCTACAACAATCGCATCGAAGACGACGAGATCGTGCGGCTCTGCCTGGCAGAGTCTCGCATTGCGCTCACCCGCGACACGCGTCTGGTCAAAAGACGCCTGCTGCGCCAGTCCCTTCTGATCGAAAGCGTCGAGCTGGGTGAGCAGTTACGTCAAGTCGTTGCCTTTTTGGGCGGCCGGCTGGACAAGGCACGACTGCTAACCCGGTGTATCGAATGCAATTCCCTGTTGGTGCCCGTCGCAGCCGAATCCGTAAAGGCTCTCGTTCCCGAATACGTGTTCAAAACGCAGTCCGAGTTCAAGCAGTGTCCCTCCTGTCAACGAGTGTACTGGGGTGGAACCCATCGCGACCAGATCCAGAAAAGACTCGGAAAGTTTCTCGTCTTCAAAACGGAGGCGTAAGAGTTCTTTCTCATCGGCCCGACACCGACCCCTGTTCGACGAGCCCCCGGGGGGACACAGGGGCAAACCAGGCTTGATTCCAGTCGGCGCAGGAGCGAAGATGGTTGTTGATTGCCCTCCGAGGCTGTTTCCTAAACTGAACTCATGAACAGGAAAAAGAGCGATATGAAGAATGTGAACGCTCGTGTCTTTCTCCTCCTTGTTCTCACGGCAGCGCTTTCAATTCCTGGCTGGTTTGACTCCGTCTCTATCAGCGCAGCGCAGGCCGGCCAGCAACTTGATCTTCGTTTGCCTGATCGACAGGATTCAGTTCGGTTCGCGGTAGCCGGAGACGCTGGAATCGGAGGACGCCAACAACGAGAGATAGGCCAGCAGATGGCCATCTGGCATTCTGTGTTCCCTTTCGAGTTCGTTTTGATGCCGGGCGATAATCTGTATGGATCGGAAGAGCCAGAAGACTACCGAAAGAAGTTTGAGGAGCCGTTTTCCCAACTGCTTGCGGCGCAAGTCAAATTTTACGCGGCATTGGGCAACCACGACGAGCCGAAACAACGCTTCTACGAGCATTTCAATATGGGCGGCCAGCGCTATTACAGCTTTCACAAGGGTAACGCCCGCTTCTTTGCGCTCGATTCAAACTGTATGAGCGCCGAACAAGTGCAATGGCTGGAAAAGGAGCTTGGGGAGTCGGACGAACTCTGGAAGATCGTCTTTCTCCACCACCCTCTCTATTCCTCTGGACGGCACGGTTCCAACCTCGAACTGCGGAAGGTCCTTGAGCCGTTGTTTGTCACGAATGGCGTTGACGTCGTCATCGCCGGGCATGAGCACTTCTACCAGCGGATAAAGCCTCAGAAGGGCATCACCTACTTTGTTTCAGGTGCGGCCGGTAAGCTGCGAAAAGGTGATGTGAAGGAAAGCGATTTTACGGCAGCATTTTTCGACACGGACCGGAGTTTCATGCTCTTTGAAATCGTCGGCGAGACTCTGCATTACCAGTGCATCAGCCGCCTCGGAGAGACCGTGGACTCCGGCAGCCTTTTGGCCCGAGAAGTGACCCCAGCGGGGACAGATTGAGGTTGGGGAGACTGGACCACCAGAACAAGCCAGTGGACGCAGTGGACCTAGTGGACCTAGTGGACCTAGTAAACCCAGCAGACCGCTTGGAAGAATCTGCGGTCTCCGCTTCGTCCACTGAGTCCACTTGGTCCACTAGGTCCACTGTGCCCGCTGCAAACCCGGACGAGGCCAAGCAGCCTCATTGCTCCGCAGACCAGCCTGGCAGCGAGACGTTTGTCTGGTAATTGGAGTAATTGTAAAGCGGGTTGCGAAGCGGTTTGTAGAGCCGGCCCTTCCTGGGATTGTCCGATTGCGTATAAACCCAGATTTCGTGCGGATCCCAGACTACGACTTCGTCACGGCAATCTCCGGTTATATCAAGGACCGCAGTGCACATGTCCGGATGCCCGTCAGCGGGAAACAGGACCACGGGGCGGCCGTGTCCGTCAAACATCCCGCCCTCCTCGACGTTCGCTGAATGAACGAAATACTCTTCTCCGTTCCCGGTCCAGTTGATCGGCAGGCACATGCTGCCGTATTGATTCGGTTCCGTCTCCAGATAAAGGTTGCCGTTTGAATCAAAGAAATGGAGGATTCCCTCGTTTCCCCAGAAGTTGATCGCCACGAGCTCGAGCCCAGGCAGATCGGACCGGAGATTTGCGATCGTCGGATTCTGAACGTGTCCCAGCAGGTGATGCTTGATAATGCGACCCTTCAGGTCAACGAAGAGGCAACCGTGATCGCTGGCCGCCCAGAAAATCACGGGAGTTCCCTTCCCTTCGTTCTTGAGATCGACAATCGCAATTCCATCGGCATGATCCT
>DAOTAI010000414.1:0-4558 GCA_035593865.1 Acidobacteriota bacterium | reverse complement strand
GCAGGATCACGGTGGTGAACGCGGCAGCGGTGGCGATCGCTCCGATCGCGGCCGCCCGAACAAGTTCATCAGCGTCGGACAATGCCGCGGCGGCAATTCTCGATGACGCTTCGGAATCCTGCAGGCGAAGCTGAGCCAGGGCGTCGCGCTTCTGCTCGCTGTTTCCGCTCGCAAGTATCGCGGCAAACCGGCCGTCATCCTGTGCTCGCACTTCGTGCCAGGACACGATTGTTGCCCTTGTTTCCTGACTGATGGATGCCCGTTCACCCTCATTCATCAGGACGAGAGCTTCAACCGGGGTTCCTTCATCGAAGAACTGGGATACCGTCTTCAGCTTTTCAGACGAGGTGAGCAGCACTCTGATACCACAGTTCCGCGTGATGTAGGCCAATCGCTTTGCGGGCGCACCGGGATCGAGCGGGACGTAGACTCCGCCCGCCTTCATGATGCCAGAAACAGCGACCACCGAAGCCAGTGATTTATGGACGAAGATGCCGACTCGATCACCGCGGCGCACGCCCAACTCACAAAGTTTTCGAGCCAGTTGATTGGTTACCCGGTCCAGCTGCGAGTAGCTGAGACTTTTACCCGAGAATCGCACAGCTTCCTTGTCGGGCAACCGTGTCGCACTCTCAGTTAATAGTTGGTGAAGTAGGTACGCCACTGTCCTTCCCCTGTGTCTGATTGCAGAACCGGTTTGGCCTAAACACCCAGAAGGCGTGCAATGATGTTCCGCTGGATATCGGAAGTCCCTGAATACAATGTGCCGCCAATGGCATCTCGAAGGCTCCGTTCCACCTCGAACTCGGTCATGTAGCCGTAGCCGCCGTGGATGCGTATGGCGTCGAGGCTCGACTGCACGTAAGCTTCGCTCACATAAAGCTTCGCCATGGCCGCCTCCAGCGCGGCCGACTTTCCCGACTTAATGAGCCAGGCCACCTTGTAAAGCAGCAGACGAGCAGTCTCCAGCCGGACTTTCATGTCGGCCAGGCGGTTAGAGATGGACTGGAATTTCCCGATCGACTGCCCGAATTGCCGCCGATCACGGGCATAATTGAGGCAGTCCCCGAGCTGGCGCTCCATAGCTCCCACTGCACCCGCAAGAATGCAGGCTCGCTCCCATTCCATGGAGCTGTTAAATATCGCGGCGCCAGCGCCTTCCGCTCCCAGCCTGTTCTCTTCCGGCACGTAACAGTCCTGGAAAATCAATTCGCCTATGGGCGAGGTCCTCAAACCCATCTTATGCATGTTACGGCTGGAACTGAATCCCGGTGTCCCCGCTTCTACAATAAACGCCGTGATTCCCCATCGTCCCTTGCCCGGGTCGACGGTCCCAAAGACAACCGCTACGTCCGCGATCGGAGCGTTAGTAACCAGCGTCTTAGTTCCATTGAGCAGGTAGCCATCACCGCACGGTTCGGCGCGCAATTTCAGGCTGTAGGCGTCCGATCCCGAGTCAGGTTCGGACATACCGTGCGCACCTATGATTTCGCCGCTGCAGAGCCGCGGAAGGTACTTTTGTTTTTGCTCAGGTGTGCCGAATTTCAGGATCGGATGCTGAACACTCCACATCTGAGCGTTTATGCCGAAAATCAGACCGTTGTCCTTGCACGAGTAACCCAGCGCCTCCATGGCCAGCATCGCCGTCAGAATGTCGGCGCCCAATCCTCCATACTCTTCGGGGACGGGCAACCCTTGTATGCCGAACCGAGCACACTTTTCCCAACTCCGACGCGAAAACTCTCCGTGGAGATCGCGGTCTACGATATCGCCATTCAGCTCCTTCGAGGCGAATTCAATAACGCTCTGCTTGAACTCCAACTGTTCAGTCGTCCACGAAAAGTCCATGAGTAAACAGGATTCTCCCCAAGCTTAATGGCGCGCAGTGAATTACTTCGATGATAATGAAAGTCCTGACTAAGGTCTGCGCATTCCTTTAGGCTTTCAAGGCGAACCTTTTGAAAAAACAAAAGCTCCTTCGGGATCGGACCTGAGCAACCCTTTTAGTTCTCGTACTTTACCGCATTCTGGCGCCCTTAAACAGCACTTACAACGGATTTTCGGGGTCAGTTTCGCGTTCTATGCGAAAAGGGGGAGGGGTTGATAGACACGAAAGCTGGGAGGAGCTTAGAACGAAAAAAAGAGGGAAAAAATCGATTCTAAGCGTCCTCGGGAGTGGGTAAAACTGTGCAAAGTACTGAACTACGGAGGATGTTCAGGTCCGACCGCGTGCGGTTGGCTTATCAAGCCTTCGCGGAGTTCACCGCTGTCAATTTGACTCTCGTTTGTGTCCATTTAATGACGTCGTCCCACGGGACAAAGACGGAATAAAGCAGCATATACTGCGGAAACGGCGCCATGCCCATCAACTGGATCGACGCATGCATTCCTATTCCGATCGGGACGTAAATCCAAGCCAGTCTCGGGAAGATCAGAACCAGGAAAAACGTACCTTCGAACAAGATCACGGCCCATGACAGGAGCGTCACTACTAGAAAGTTCTGGCCTAATAACATCGGGAGCCAGTCGTCGGCAGGCGTGGGAGTGGCTGTCAACATGTAGTACCGGAGAGTGTAGCCGTTCATCCAGTCAAGGCCGGAGTTTAGAACCTTACTGAGCGCAGCCGAAAAATAGATCAGGGAGAAAAGCCATTGGGTGAGCAGTAACGGCCAGGTGGCCAGGACGCTGGTCTGATTCGACAGATCCCAAACATCAAAAGCCCTTCGGCCACGGCGTCGCTGCCTGAGCCAGTGGTCCACGGACAGAACTTCCCCCGAGGGGCTTAACGCAAGCAACGCGAGCGCCATGATCAAGATCGCTTCCGGATGGTGGAAGTCCCCGAAGGAATATACGAACGTCTGAATAAACAACGCGCCGATCGTGAAGACTACCAGACTGAGATTGGTGCGGAAGCCTACTAAAGCCAGCCCCCCTGCCGCGACGGTGATCCAGAAAACGACCTCAAGCAATTCAAAAGAAGGCCGGTAACCTGAACCGAAAGGCAAAAGCATGATGCGCAATGCGAGCACCGGAGCATACAGGTTATCCGGCAACGAGGCCCTCTCGGCGAGCAGTGCAAGATTGTTGAAGGTGAGCAAATACCAAAGCTGATACCCGACTGCCAGAATGCGAACAATCGCGAGATTCACCAATGCGCCCGGGCTGAACCAATACCGTTGCCACCACTCGACCATCTTATCGATAAACGCTGATTTCATCGCCAATCCCTGCCTGATTTAAACTCAGTTCCTTTACAACTTGAGCCTGGCCCGATTTAAGTTCCTGACCGGTGAAAATGAGCGGTTCGATTTCAATCGTGAGAGCAACAAGATTCGTCCCGTGTTTCCGGCTATAGAAATCCGTGTAAATTTTGACTTTCTCGGTCTCACCGTTCAGAACAGCGTCGGTGAATTTTCCAAACAGCCACTTGTTGAGGTTCAGGTCTTGAGACTGAATTCGAACACGAGTCGAATCTTCCTGTATTCCGTAGACCCTGATTCGTGGCATCTGATCGCCGGGATAATGCGCTTTCATGTACATGGGGTAATCCAGGAAGGGGTACATCGCCGGCGAACAGCAAACCCGCAAAGGCGCCAGAGCTGTAACATTCCTTGGCGGGCAGAGAATTCTTGAAGTGGCAACCGATTGAAGCACTAGAAAGAAAACGATTACCAGTGAAATCAACAAGTACGACTTGCTGGTCGGTTTATCGCTGTTATTCATGCTGGCTTTGTAGCCCTCCTGCGACTTGCTCATGAATTTTCCTTTCGGGCGTGCCGGGGTGACTAAACGTCGATAAACCGGCTCCTCAATTCGGGACTTGGTACCAGACAGGTTTCGTACCGGCCGAACAAACGGTAACGATTGCGGGCAACCAGGCTATAAGCCCAGTCAAGCACTGGAGCCGGAAGGATGTTGAAGACCCGGAGAAGGCGCCAGAAGCCGCCCAGGCACGTCACGGCAAAAAGCGCGCCCCGGGCTTTAGACAAGAGTAGCGGCGATCCTGATTCGTAGTTCACGATCACGTAAAGGGTGTCCAATTTCGCCGGATTCTTTCCGTACGCGGCGAGCAGCGATCTCGCCAAGTCACTCTGCAATGACGCAAACTGAAAGGTGCCTGCAGTGTCACGCTTCAAGACAAACTGATTGAACCGATTACAAAGCCCGCAGACACCGTCATACAAAATCAAATGCTCCGGCATCGCTCCCTTCCCACTCATCCTCTTCGGAAGTTGGTCTACTTGAGGTAACCCTTCTCGCGATACCACGCGGCAGTCCTGGCTACACCGGCTCGAAAATCAGTCTGGGGATTGAAACCCAGGAGTTCAGCGGCCCGCTTCCCGGATAGAGTAAAACTCTTTCGGAAGAAATCCATCCTGCGGCGATGCAGGGGAGGCTGTATGCCAAGGGGCCGAAGTGTCTTCTCGGTGACGGTAGCGAGCAACAGCATCGGAGCCAGGGACGCACGGAAGGGAAGCCGCTTGGCATTCAATTCGCTGGCGATCACATTGACCATCTCTTCAGTCGTAACAATGTCCCGCCCTGGAAGCAACAGAAC
>DAOTAI010000413.1:0-4558 GCA_035593865.1 Acidobacteriota bacterium | reverse complement strand
ACCCCGGCAATCTTCGACAAAGGCCCCGTGGATTCGACCAGAATTTCTTGTGTCGTCTTGTCTCGCTCGCTCCACGGCTTGGTGACCATTCCGCCGAAACCGCCATTTGGGAACGTGATCTGGAAAATGCTTTCACTCTCGGGAAACGAACTGTAGACATCGTAAATTTGTGATGCGAACAGCTTGGTTTGATCGAGAGTGGAATTCGGAGCCGCCTGGACGACCCCAAAGACGACGCCCTGGTCCTCGGTAGGTGCTAGCTCGCGCATCGAGAACATGTAAAAAGGCACCATGAGGAGGGCTACAATGGCCCACAAGGTAAGCACTACCGGCCGGTAATTAAGAGTACCGGACAGCATCCGGGTGTATCGGTTCCGGATGCCTTCGAAGCGGCGATTGATCCAGCCGGCGAATCCGCGTTCGGTGTCTTGTGCCCGCAGCAGTTTGGCGCCCAGCATCGGCGAAAGCGTCAACGCCACAATGCCCGAAACGACAACTGCTCCTGACAGGGTAAAGGCAAACTCGCGGAAAAGGGCCCCGGTCAGGCCTCCCTGAATCCCGATGGGAGCATAAACCGCCGCCAGTGTTATTGTCATGGCAATGATCGGGCCGACCAGCTCTCGGGCGCCGTAAATGGCTGCCTGGAATGGCGACTTGCCGAGGTGCAGGTGTCGCGCGATGTTCTCGACCATTACGATGGCGTCATCAACCACGAGTCCCACCGAGAGGACGATTGCGAGGAGCGTGAGAAGGTTGATGGTGAAACCTGCGAGAAGCATCAGGAAAACCGCGCCAATCAGCGAAATCGGTATTGCTACGACCGGGATGAGAACCGAACGTAACGATCCGAGAAAAAGGAAGATAACCACAATGACGATCACGAGAGTCTCGGTGAGTGTGGTGAGCACTTCCTCGATTGCATGCTCGATATATTCCGTCGAATCGTAGGGGATACCTGCCTTCATGCCGGCGGGCAATTGCGCCTGGATTTCCGGAATCGCTTCACGCACCCGCCTGATCACGTCTAGAGAGTTGGCGGTGGGAAGGACCCAGATACCCATGAAAGTGGCTGTTTCCCCGTTGAAACGCACGTCCTCCTCATAGTTCTCCGCACCGAGAACGACATCGGCGATTTCGCCTAGCCGAACCACAACGCCGTTGTCTTCCTTGACAATCAGGTCTTTGAACTCTTCCGCTGTACGCAGATCGGTGTTGGCCACCAGGTTCACCGACACCATCGAACCCTTCGTTCGGCCGAGCGCCGACAGGTAGTTGTTCTGCGCGAGCGCCTCTCTTACGTGGGAGGGTGAGATCCCGAGCGCTGCCATCTTGTCGGGCTTGAGCCAGACCCGCATCGCAAAAGTGCGGTCGCCGAGAATATCCGCTCGCTGGACGCCGCTTATGGCGCTCAACTTAGGCTGAACCACCCGGGTCAGGTAATCGGTAATCTGGTTTTGATCGAGGTCGGGAGACGAGAACCCGAGGTACATCGCCGCAAACTGGTCATCGGCCGTCTCGAGCTCAATCACGGGCGCCTCGGCCTCGGGCGGGAGGTCGTTTCGGACCTGTGCGACCTTGGCTTGAATCTGGGTCAGCGCTGCGTTGGTGTCATAATTCAACTTCAAGTGCACCGTAATTGTGCTGAGGCCCTGCGCACTCGACGATTCCATGTAATCGATGCCGTCGGCGCTGGCGATCACACGTTCGAGTGGCGTCGTGATGAAGCCGCGAACCAGGTCAGCGTTCGCCCCGATGTACACCGTCTGAACTCGTATGATCGCGATGTCACTGCGAGGATACTGGCGCACACTCAGTGACCGGATCGACTGCAGCCCCGCGATCAGGATCAGCAGACTCACAACGGTAGCCAGGACCGGCCGCTTGATAAATATGTCGGTGAAATGCATGTCAGTTATCCTCCGGATGCGGTGTCTTGTCATTTGCCGGCTGGATGGAGTTGTTGACCAGAACGGCCATCCCGGCGCGCAGTTTGAAGCCGCCTGAACTCACTACTTCCTGACCGGGCTCCAGTCCCGACACAATCGCAACCTGATCGCCGCGCGTTCTACCCAGCTTGACGAACTGTTGGCGTACGCCTTTGTAAGTCTCGCCGTTCTCGCCCTTCAAATCGTCGACGAGGAATACGGAATCGCCATACGGGGCATAGTTGATGGCCGACGCGGGAAGAGGAACCACCGAGCTTCCCTTGCCAAGAAGAACGTCTACTTCAACGAACATGCCAGGACGCAAGGCTCCCCGAGGGTTAGACAGCGTGGCCTGTATCTGGATGTTGCGTGTCGCCTCATCAACAACTGAGTTAAGAGCTGTTACGCGTCCGGAATACTCCGCACCTCTCCCGGTCGTCACTCGCACTGCTCGGCCTATACGCAACTGGCCGGCATCCTGCTGCGGCACGCCGAAGTTCACGTAAATCGGGTCCAGTGACTGAAGTGGGACAACCGGATCACCTGCCGACAGGTATTGACCGAGGTTTACCTGGCGAATGCCGAGAAGACCGGAGAACGGGGCGATGATTGTCTTACGTGAAATGTTGGCGCGAATCTCCGCCACTCTCGCTTCTGTCCGCTTCTGTTCGGCTGCAGCCTGATCGTAGGCGGCGCGTGAAATCGCGCCCTCTTTAACCAGGCCCTGCATACGCTCGAAGTTCAGTCTGGCCAGATCCCGCTCCGCTTCTGCGGCCAGCAATTGAGCCTGTTCCTGTTGAATGTCGAGCTGGACGAGCAGGTCACCTGCCCGGACCGATTCCCCGGACTCGAATGCAATCTTCTGGACAATTCCTGGCAAATCAGCGCTCACGGTCACTCCTTGGACAGCCGCGACAGTGCCTATGGCACGCAAGCTGTCAAGCCACGTCTCCTCCCGGGTAACGATCGTGGTGACTGCCTGGGGAGGCGGCTGGAACGAAGCCGCCTGCCCGATGGCCTGCTGGATCTGCCAGAACTTAATAAAGCCGAGCGTCCCCAGAATCACCGCAGTAATGAGCAGCATCAGGATCATCCGTTTTGCCATGTCGACAACCTCCAGTGCGTCGGAGCACTAAACAGGGCAAGCGCCGTGCCACTGGTCGAGATCCGGTTGTTAGTCTCGTAAACTTTGGGAAGACGTCAGATGTTGGATCGAGATCGTGGGTTTGAGAGTGCAAGTGCCAACATTCTGGCGCTAACGGGCTGGCGGAGTGCCAACCGGCTGGCACTTGCCGCAAGGTGCGGCAGGGGCGAACTCCAGAACCGG
This sequence comes from Acidobacteriota bacterium, assembly GCA_035593865.1. Lineage (GTDB taxonomy): Bacteria > Acidobacteriota > UBA6911 > RPQK01 > RPQK01 > RPQK01. Next base: position 1,306 of record DAOTAI010000413.1, on the reverse strand, counting down.
GTGTTCCCCGGCTCTGGAGATTTATCGTCGCTGCTTTGTTTTCCCCGCTTCTGCTTCCTTACATCTTGCCGATTTCCTTGCTGATTTCGGCGGGGTTCGCGTATTCGCGATCAGGCAACTGCTCGAGCGTTTCGATGATATTGGCGTCGGCCTTGTTCTGACGAGCAGTCTGGATGATCTGCTGTTGGCGGACCGGGTAGTCAATACCCTTCAGATATTTCTGGAGTTGGATCGGGTTTACTTTGGTTTTGGGCATAAACACCTCTCTTCCTCCATCGTATCGGTCCGCTTCATAACTGTCGACCGAGTCAGACCGGGTAACCGACGGTTTGCGCCAGCACGATCCGCTGGTCTGCCCGCAGACCCAGAGAAGGACCGAGCAGCGCCTTGTCGACAAAGGCCCTGACTACTGTAACCAGGCCATGGGATGCGCAAAACAGGTAGACGTTCTGTACAATGCAACCTGTGGCGGTGGCATAGTAGAGAATCTTATCCTCGTCGCTGTTTCCGCCCGCTTTGCTCAAATCGGCCACATAAACCAGGTTCAGGGGCGCCGTCTTAACGAAATCCTGGCTGCCAGCCTGGGCGCGAAGATCTCCTTCTGCTACCCTGGTCAGAAGGTTCTCCTTCGCGTCATAGAGGTACGCGCCTTCTTCCTGGACAACGTACACGTCAATTTCTTGCCGATTCATCGCTGAAGGCGCTGTCCGCTTTCCATCCGGCCGGTTGATACCCCAGGCAGCCCAGAGAAGATTGGCCAGAACTTGTTCAGAGAGCCTGCGCGTGTCAAAGGCTCTCGTTGACTTCCGCTGCATCAGTGCGTCCATCAGCGGCATGCCGCCGCTGGTCTGCGGCTCTGGCAGCCGGATGACCGGACCAGCGGCTGGTTGGGACCGTATCGCGGTAGTAACAGCAATACCCAAGCTTGCTCCCAGCATCTCTCGTCTTGTGGTACGCATCATCCTTCTCTCCTGTGCTTGAACTTGTAACGGGTGGATTATAGCCGGGGGGCTGGGGGGAGGAAACATCCGGAAGCCAGTGACTTCCGGATGTTCTGGAAGCTTACTCCGCGCGCGCCGGTGCTTGGGCCAACTCGTCGATAAGGGGCTGAAGAGTGGCGTTCGTCAACTGTGCCTGAGTAGAGGTGTCTTCGCTCAGCAATTCTCGAGCGCTCATCTGGCGTCCGTAAATTTGTTGGTTTGCCGAATCATCAACGCTGATCGTGCCGCTAACGGTTGACGTTCCGGTGAAGCTACCCTGATTGAATTGGTACGCATAAACTCTCTTTCCATCGGTGCTTTCAGTC
>DAOTAI010000412.1:0-4598 GCA_035593865.1 Acidobacteriota bacterium | reverse complement strand
AGGCCCTGATGGTAACACCCGGGTTGCCCACAACCTCTTCGAGCCCGGTCGTTCCCAAGTCCCACAACAGAGTCACGTAGTCGTCGACCTCGTTGGGTTGTACGGATATCTCCAAACAGATCCACTCGTGCGGGGATTTCATAAAAAAAGAGAGACAAGAAAAGCAGCACACTCAGGACAGGTACTTGTTGCCCACCCTCGACCGCGGATCAAGGGAATCACCGGTTGCGCAGAAAAGCACGCCACTCAACCACCGTGCCTTCCCGGCGCTCTCCGGGCTCCAGGCTTGAAGCATTCCTGTCCTTGCATCGTGCAACTACCCGAAGATGTCTTTCACTTTCTCAAACAAGCCACTGGAATCCTCTTGTGGCTCGTTCCGGGACTCCTCGGCCAGCTGCTGCAACAGTTCCCTCTGGCGTTTGCTTAGCCTGGTAGGTGTCACTACCGTGACCGTCACTAATTGATCCCCCTGGCCTCGACCGTTCAGGCTCACAACTCCCCGGCCTTTCAGTCGGAAGACGGTGCCCGTTTGTGTACCTTCTGGGATCTTTAGTTTCTCCTTACCCTGAAGAGTCGGAATGGTCACTTCGTCGCCCAGCGCTGCCTGGGTAAAGCTGATCGGCAGCTCGCAATAGATATCATTTCCTTGGCGCTTAAAGAAAGGATGCTCCTCGACCTCTATAACGACGTAGAGGTCGCCGGGCGGGCCGCCATTGACTCCCGCCTCTCCTTCCCCGGCTACTCGCAGGCGTGATCCGTTATCGACACCCGCCGGGATTTTCAGCTCGAGCACCCTTTCTTTCGAGATGCGCCCGCTCCCTCTGCACTCCGTGCACCGGTGCCTGATAACCTGGCCGGAGCCATGGCATTGAGGACAGGTTCGGCTGATCGTGAAAAAACCTTGTTGATATCTCAGCTGACCGAGTCCGCCGCAGGTGTTGCAGGTCACTCGTCCCTCGCCTGGTTTAGCGCCTGTCCCCTCGCAGACGGGGCAATTCTCCTGTCTTGGTATCTTGATTTTAGTCTTAACGCCAAAGACCGCGTCTTCGAAGCTTATCCGGAGGTCATATCGAAGGTCCGAACCACGTTGCGGTTGGTTGGCGCGGCGGCGTCTGGAACTTCCAAAAACATCTCCAAAGCCGAAAAAGTCACCGAGAATATCGCTGAAATCCGCAAAGATGTCCGGGTCAAACCCTCCGAAACCACCGGTACCGACGTTCACTCCAGCGTGCCCAAAACGGTCGTACTGTGCCCGTTTGTTCGGGTCGCTGAGTACACTGTAAGCTTCGGCCGCCTCCTTGAACTTCTCCTCGGCATCCTTGTCACCCGGGTTCTTGTCAGGATGATACTTCAGAGCAAGTCTTCGATAGGCGCTTTTTATCTCTTGTGGATTGGCCTGGCGGTCTACGCCCAAAACTTCATAGTAGTCTCTCTTGGCCAAGACAGATTGCTCCTCCTGCGTCGGTAAATATAAAATCGGGATACTTCGTTTTCAAGGCACGAAAAAGCGGACGTCCAAGGCAACGCCTAGTCGGAATCAACGGGGACAGGGACCGCAACCTTGACCTGCGCAGGTCGGAGAAGGCGATTGCTTATCGTGTAGCCTTTGCGGTACTCTTCCAGAACCCGGCCCTCTTCGTGCTCATCCGTCGCTTCGGTGTTGACGGCTTCGTGTAGACTCGGGTCGAACTTCTCTCCTACCGACACCAGTTCCTTAACCCCGAATTTGTGCAGAACTGCTCGGAGGTTCTTAATCAGCAGATCCAATCCCTCGCGATAGCCGGACAACCGCGGATCGTCGGTCTCCTCCAGTGAAGCCAAACCTTTCTCTCCAGCGTCGAGCACAAGGAGAAGCTCCTTGGAAATCTCGGTTAAGGCAGCGATTCGTGCATCCTCCCGCTCACGTAGCGTCCGTTTACGAAAGTTCTCGAACTCCGCCTGCTTCCGAAGCAGCAGATCATAGTATTCATCCCGCTCCTTGCGGACACTTTCCAGCGTTCGCATCAGGAATTCGGGCGTTTGTTCTTCGGCTGCCCCCTCATCGCGCACTTCAGTGTTCTCTTGGGAAGGAGCTTCCGGCTCCTGGCTCTCAGGCCTGTTCTCTTCCGGTTTTCGTTTGTCCTTCATTGTGTTGTACAGATTCAGTTCAGCAACTTTAATCCTGGGGTTCAAGGTGAAGGGTTCAACGGACCAAGCTGACTGGACCAAAGGCCTTCGAGGGTTCGAGGCTATGAGACCGAGCTGACCGAGAACCTTGAACCTTGACCCTATGAACCCTCTAACCTTCGAGTTCTTAATTCCGACTTAGAATTTTGCCAAACAGCTTCGCTACATAGTCTACCAGACTAATCACCTTCTCGTACTCCATGCGTGAGGGTCCGATGATTCCAAGGCTGCCTGCAAGGCCCTCGGTATAGAAGTAGGGAGAAGCAATCACGGCCCAGTCCTGCATGCCGGGAAAATGCTTCTCCAGCCCGATGGTGACGCTGGGTCCGGTAGAGTTGTCCTTAAGGCATTCGGAAAGAATCTTGATCAGCCGGCTTTTTTGTTCGAAAGCTCGAAACAGGGCGGCCATTCTATTGACATCCGCCAGTTCCGGTCTCTGAATCAAACGCGCCGTTCCCTGGAGGTAAACCTCCCCCGACTCAACGTTGACGTCGTCCTGCATAAGGGACGCTGAGGCGAGAACCACCACATTTCGGAGCAATCGGTCATACAGCGCTTTTTCTTCGGACATCAGCTTCTGAAGCTCATCGCGGATCTCGAACAAAGTCTTGCCATCGAAATTCTCGACGAGGTAACGGCCAGCCTCGTGGAGCTCCGACTGCTGAAAGTCTTCGTCTGTATGAACGAGCCGATGTTGGACCAACCCCCCTGTTGTGACGAGGATAACCAGGATACGCCGCTCTGATATGCGCACGAACTCGATGTGTTTCATCAGGGCCAGGCTCACCGGCGGCGCCATCACAAAACCGATATTCTCGGATACCGCCGACAAGACCTGCGAAGCCTTGTCCATTAACTTGTCCGGGTCCGTTTCGGCTTCCAGGCTAGCCCGAATTCGCCCGACCTCCCGGTCGGTCAGTTCTTTCGTCTTGACCAGGGAATCGACGTAGAACCGATAGCCCTTTTCGGTTGGAACCCGCCCGGCTGAAGTGTGCGGCTGCCCCACGAAGCCCATTTCTTCCAGATCGGCAACCACGTTGCGGATCGTAGCCGGGCTGAGTTTCTCACCCGCCAGCTTGGCCAGCCGCCGCGATCCAACCGGCTGCCCGGTGCGGATATGCTCCCGGATCAATTCCCGCAAGACACCCTTGCTGCGTGGGCTAAGCTCGGTTGGGTGCCTTTGTTTTCGCATGGTGCAAACCCGATAAATTGCCAGTCAAGTATATAGCACAGTTGAGATTTCAGGCAACGCAAGCAGGACCAAATGGAGTGTGTGCGAATACCGGTCAAGCTCGGAGCCGCGAGCCCATTCCGCAGAGCCTGGCAAAGCCCTCTTCGAGCGCGGCCGCCAACTCATTAAACGAGACGGGGCGTCCGGCGGCTTCGGATACCGATATCATTGTTTTGGCTATCAATTGCTCCGAGACCCCCAAGGCGAGGGCCATGGCTTCGACGTCAATTTCCAGCGGGATTGATCCGTGCTGAAGAAAGCTGCGCCGAAGCCGACGCTGTGCACTCCCCGCGATCTTCCTCCCTTCAACCAGCAATTCGTGCCTGGAAGCAGAGGCAAAACATGGAAGTTTCGCTTTTCCTGCGGACAGCCGAAGCGTTGGTCTCAACCCGGGAGCGAGCTGGGAAGTTATTCCCAACCGGCCTAGGCCGTACTGAAGCGCTCGAGCAATAACCTGATAGGTAAGATCGAGACTGTGCAACGGAAAAAAGCGCCGGTCATTTGAAACAACGGAATAGGTGAGTTCTCGACCGTGCAACACAGCTCTCCCTCCCGTCGGACGACGCACAACCGGGATGCCGTTATCCTGGCAATATTGAAGATTCGCGCCCAATTCAGGGCGCTGGTAACGTCCGAGCGAAACTGTAGGTGTGTCCCATTGATAAAACCGGAGAAAAGTCGTTGGCGCGAACTGCTCTTCGGCATCCTTCAGACGACACTCGTCGATCTGCATGTTGAGAGATCCCGGCTGTGGCGGGTCGATATCGAGTTTCCAACTAGGGTGGAGCATTGGTATCTACATGACTGCGTGGAGATCCGTGTAAGCCCGGTTCTGTGATTCCGCGACCGGCGCACAGGTGACGCACCCTTCAAAGGTATTGACCCCGTTTTTGAGCAGCGGATTATTCTTTATCGCCCCTTGGAGTCCCAATGAAGCGATCTGCTTGACATACGGGAAGGTAGCGTTGGTCAGGGCGATGGTAGAAGTCCGCGGCATGGCGCCGGGCATATTTGTCACGCAGTAATGCAAAACACCTTCCTCAATGTAGACCGGATCGCTGTGGGAAGTTGGACGAGTTGTTTCGGAACATCCCCCCTGGTCCACCGCAACGTCAACGATCACCGCCGCTGGGTACATGTCGCTGACCATTTTGCGTGTAATCAATTTGGGGGTATTAGCGCCGGGAATTAGAACCGCGCC
>DAOTAI010000411.1:0-4601 GCA_035593865.1 Acidobacteriota bacterium | reverse complement strand
CCTGCGGGGCCTCCTTGAGGTTTACTCCGGAGGAACCGCCGGCGCTACCACCCGACGAGGAGCCGATTACGAGATCTGCTCCGCTAAATGACTTGATCGGACGACCCCTTCCGCCCAAGGCTCCGAACCAGTCCCGCACCGGCGCTCCGATGCTTCCCGTGATTCTCGGGGGCGCGGCCCTGTTGCTCGGTGCGGTTATCCTCTTCTTCCTCATAACCTGGAACCAGGAGAGCCGAGCCGAGGCAGAGAACACCTTGGCAAGGCTTGACTCGATCGACCAGAGTCTCGAGTTAATCAATCGTCGACTCGAGCAGACTGATGGAAAGGTCGCGGCCCTGCAGTCGGAGACTCAGGTCATGAAGGAGCATATGGGACTGACAGAAGCGGAGCTGAAACGCGCCCAGGCCTTGGCTCGGCAATTGCAGCAAGAACAGGCTCGCAATGTCAGCTTACTGACCCAGCAGATCTCCGCAAAAGCCGACGCCGAAAAAGTCGACACTCTGAAACAAGAGGCTGAAACCAAGATCGCCGGTGTGTCCGAAGACGTTGACGAAGTTCGCGAAGAGATCCGCAGCGGGCAGGAGGAGTTGAGTAAGACCAAGGAGGAACTGGCCCGTCTGGGTGTTCTGATTAACGAGCAGGGGACGATGATCGCAACTAACGCTTCCGGGCTCGAGGAGCTTCGTAGGCGGGGAGAACGAGACTACCTGCCCTTTGACATTCGCAAGAAGCAACGGATGACAGTGGCCGGAATCAGCCTGGAATTGCGCAAAGCCGACGTCAAGAAACAGTACGCGGACTTCCGACTCTACATTGACGATCGCGTCATGGAGCAGAAGCAGGTTTACGTCAATCGGCCTGTAACGTTTTACGCAGGCCGTAATCGTATGTTGTATGAGGTGGTGATCAACGAGGTTAGAAAAGATCAGATGCTTGGTTATGTTAGTACTCCGAAAGCGGGAACGACCGCTGTTTCTGCCAGATGAGATGGTTCGAGGACCAGTTCAACCAGGGAGGTGTCAATGAGGAGAGTTGTAACGGCTTCATTTGTTTTTCTCTTGTCGATTCTCTTTGGCGAGGCGGCTGCGCCTAGCCATTCCTATGTTGGGGTTAAGGCATGTGCCCCCTGCCACAGAACCGAGAAACAGGGGAAACAGCAGCCGATCTGGGCGGCCAGCAAACATGCCAAAGCCTTTGCCACATTAAAGACTCCTGAGGCCCAGAAAGTGGCCGAGAAGGCGGGAGTCAAGGGTCCGGCTCATGAAGCTGCCCAGTGTCTGAAGTGCCACGCCACCGTTCCTGCGGCCGGCGCGGCGAAACCCACGTTCGCAAAAGAGGACGGCGTGCAGTGTGAGACCTGCCACGGTCCCGGTTCCGATTACAAAACAATGGCCATCATGAAAGATCGTGCCAAAGCCGTGGCGGCCGGAATGATCCCGATCTCCTTGGCGGACGGTTCAGCCGAGAAGCAGTGCAAGGAGTGCCACAACGAACAAAGCCCTACTTTCAAAGGATTCAACTTCAAAGAAGAGTGGCCCAAAATTGCCCACCCCGTGCCGAAGAGCTAGGGGATAGAACCAGGGCCGGCGCCTGAAGCGCTGCGTAAAGTGATCGATATGCAGCTCTTCAGGCCGAACCAGTTGCGCTATCATATGAGGCGGGCATGGAAAAGGTGGAAAGCCTGCTCGCCTCCAAACCGGCGATGTCAGGCAAAAGGCCGGGCTGGACGAAAATTTCCAGCCAGGTTCTAATCATTCTCACAATCACCTTCCTGGTCGTGCTTCTTTTCATAGCGCAGCTGACCTATCGCTACATGACCCTGTCACACCAGGCCAACGCGCTTGCCCAGAATCTACAAAATACTTTCGAACTGAACCAAGAACTGCGCTCGGGCATCCAAGAACAAATCAACATGGTTCACCGGCAGTTCGAGCAGCTCAACCCCGTTTTCCCTCATCGCTTCAGTCAGCTCAACTACGAACTAGGCGCGAAACAGACGCGGTATGTGACCTTGAACATAGGCGGCGAAGAACGGCGGACGGTCGAGAACATTCGGAGTCTCCAGAGCGAGTTGGCTGTGCAGTCGCTTCAGATTTTTGAACAACTTCGTCGGGATGAACGCGAAGCGGCTCGCGAGGGCCTTGCCCGGGTTGAGCAGCTCGGCGAACGGCTGGAGCGGGAATTCGAACTACTCAACAGGGTCCAGGTCGAAAAGCTCCAGGGCGTGCTCCGCGATGTCACGGGTTCGCTTCAACGGACGCAACTGTCTATCGCTTCACTCGCGGGCACACTGGTCCTGGTTATTGGACTTGTCGTATGGCTGTTGCGGCGACGAGTACTTCACCCGCTCGAGGAGCTGGTGAAAGCTTCGGAACGGATCAGACAGGGAGACCTGTCGGTGCGCTCTCCGGAGCATAGGCATGACGAAATAGGCGAACTGTCCCGGAGTTTTAATTTCATGGCCGCCGCCTTAGCGGATAATTACGCCACTCTCGAACGTCAAGTGCAGGCTCGCGATCGACAACTGGCAAGCCTCCAGTCGGATCTGGCCCGGGACTACTCGGCGCGTGTTCTATCCGAATTGATCCGCGGCGCTGCGCGGGAATTGAATAATCCAATCACCGCTATCGCGAGTTTCGCTGAACTCCAGAAAATGAAAGTGGCGGCGACTCGCCGAGACGCGGACGAGATACGGATTCTCGATGACATCCTGGCCCAGGCGGACCGTTGCCGGCGAATCATATCGAACCTGATTCAAGTCGCCGAACCTGTAGAACGCGACCTGATCTCCATGGGGGTTAACGACATCGTCGAGCCGGTACTACAGCTGCGCGAGTATGAAATGAAGGTGCACAACGTGCGCCTTGTCCGTGACTATGCAGCTGCAAATCCCGTTGTCAGTGTCAATCCGTCACAACTGCGCCAGCTGGTTTTGACTCTCCTTATCACTGCGGATGAAACCCTCAGGGACGAGTTTACGGCAGGTTCAGTGAGGGTCAAAACCGGTTCGAAGGACGATCGGGCGATTATCGAAATCAACAGCGAAGGCGGGGCGCGGAAGAGCGGAGCCCCAACACTCGGAAATGGGCATGAGAAGATGTCTCCCGTCCTCACTCTGTGTGACGCGCTGGCCGAACGGTGGGGTGGTCGAGTGACTGGTGAAAATAGCAAAAACGGAGTCTTCCTGACACTCTCGCTCCCGCTCTCAGCTTCAGAGCAAATCGATGCGTCAGAAAACTCGAACGGAATCCTGAGGCAATGAAAGTCCTATACAAACCGCTAGTCATTCTTTTAGCCGTCTTCATCACCTTCTGGTCGTCGGGTTGCTCGGACCGGCCGGATAAGGTGGTTATAGGAGTCGCGTTGGGCGTGGCCAATCACCCAGCGGTGCGTCTGGCGGTAGACGAGATCAACCGCGCAGGCGGGATCAAGGGTGTTCCCCTGGAACTCACTGGCATGGAGTGGCAAATCCGACAAATCGCCCAGGCCAGTGAGATCCTGGAATGGGCGGAACGCTTTGCCGCGACTCCTGATCTGATTGCCGTGATCGGGCATAGCGACAGCGCCTCAACTTTGTCAGGCGCGGCTTTTTACAACCAGCATAGGATTCCTCAAATCGTGACCATCGCGACTTCTCCGGCCATCACCAACGTCGGCAGTTGGACTTATCGCCTTTGCCTTTCAGATGCGAAACAGGGCCCTGCACTGGCCCGTTACGCAGTCCAACAGTGGGGGAAGAAACGAATTGCTACCTTCTATGTCAACGATGACTACGGCCGAGGCATCGCCCAGATGTTCGAGCAGGAGGTGCGCCGGCTTGGAGGCTCAATTGTATCGAGCGTGATGCACCGGAATTTACTGCGAGCCGATGATCGGAAACTGATCCAGTCGACTATCGAGCGCCTGCATAGCGAGGGGCAACCGGAGTTATTCGCCTTGTTTCAACGAGAAGAGGCGGCGCTCTGGACCGTCGAAGCAATCCGCCGTTCAGGGAGCAAGGCCGATATTCTGGGAGGGGATACCCTGGGAACGGTCGAATTCTTGAAGGCCCTGCCAGCCGAAGCCCACGGCATCCGCTTTTCACAACATTTTGTTCCCGATCCCACGAATCCCCGCGCCGCCAAATTCGTCGCCGACTACGAACGCACCGTGGGCGACAAACCCGGGTACGGGCAAGCCTTTGCCTACGATGCGGTCTACCTTATCGCCGAGGCAGTTCGGGAGGCCGGATTCAGCCGCGAGGACGTGAAGTCGTATCTGGACCGGCTGATTGAAGAGAAACACCCCATTGAAGGCGTCGGCGGAACCTACACGCTAGGCCCCGATCACGATGGAAGGCGTGATCTCTACATCGCCGAAATCCGCGACGGCGGCTATGAGGTCCTGGCCCGCCTACCGGTTGATTGACGAATTGACGTAATCCCTCGAGAAGCCGGGGAAGAATCGGCGAGTTTATCCGTGTAATCCGCGTGATCCGCGCTATCCACGGGTATCAAGCCGCGGATGGCACGGATCGCGCGGATTACGCGGATAAACCACCATGGTCGATTCAGAAGAAGCGCAACGTGTACGCGAGGCGTAGCGATCGTCCCATCTCGGGG